>JAUYIX010000102.1 GCA_030688115.1 bacterium | reverse complement strand
TGATTATTAGGACCGGGGGAGAGCAGCGTCTCTCAAATTTTATGCTCTGGCAGGGTAGTTACAGTGAACTTTATTTTACCAAGCAATATTGGCCGGACTTTAGCGACGCTGATTTTGAGGCAGCCATCCAAGACTATCAGTCGCGCAGCCGCCGCTTTGGCAAATAGCACCTAGGCCTTTACAGACGCGTTGTATTGCGAGCAGAGGGGTGTAAGGCGGGATCCGTATCAATTGCGTCGAGCAGGCTCAACGCGGTCTTTGAGCGGGCGTTCCAGGGCCAGCGTGCGTAGTAAAAGACCGGCCCCAAGACCACCAGAGTAAGCAGAACAAGCGCGACGATCCAACTTGGTAGGGTCAGTTGATCCACACCAGCTTCAGGGAACTCCAATTTTGGCAGGGCCAAGATTCCTGTTTCCACAGTTGGTTCCTCAATTAGGCTACGAATTGGTATTGCAGTATCCATGTGGGCAAGTAGAGTAGAGCACACTACCATAATTTTTTATGCGCTCGCAACTCTCCTTTGCAAAACCCATAGAAGCCTATCGAGGTCGCCGGCGCGGTGGTCGTTGGGCGATCTTGCTGTTTTTTGCGGCCCTGGTGGTGAGCGGCTTTGTGGTGCTTTTACTGGTGTATCGCTCAACCGGACAGGTGGTTGATGAGGGAGCGCCGACGCTTTTGATAGAGATTGAGGCGGGCTCAGGCGCGCCGGAGATAGCCCAACAATTACTCGAGCGAGAGCTTGTCGTCAGTGAGTATGCTTTTAATGCGGCGGTCTTTTTTGAGGGAGCGCGTGGCAAGCTGCAGGCCGGTACCTACGAACTCTCGGGTGCTATGTCCGCGCGACAAATCGTAGAGATTATGCGCGACGGACAAACGCAAGAGTTACGGGTCACGATTCCGGAGGGACTGCGCTTGGATGAGGTGGCAGAACTTCTAGAGCAGGCAGACGTGGCAGACGCTGCTGATTTTTTACAGGCGACGCGCGAGGACTATGCGTTTACTTTTTTGCAGAGTAAACCTAGCGATCAGGACCTGGAGGGTTTTTTGTTCCCGGATACGTACCATTTTATGCCTGAGGTTACCGCCAGACAGGTAGTAGAGAAAATGCTAGAGAATTTTGAGCAAAAGATCGTTGATTTGCTGGGCGCTTTTGAGGCGGATGATCGTAGCCTGTATGAGATTTTGACGTTGGCATCGATTGTCGAGGGGGAGGTGCCCCACAGCCAGGACCGTCCGGTAGTCGCTGGTGTTTTTGTAAACCGACTGGAAGATAACCTACCGCTGCAAGCTGACTCGACTTTGGCATTTTTGACTAAGCGTGACACGATTGACTTTAGCGTTGCGGACACCGAGATCGATGATCTCTACAATACCTATCGCTATGCGGGGTTGCCGCCGGGGCCGATTAACTCTCCGGGACTTGAGTCGATCATGGCGGCGCTAAATCCCGAGCCGACCGAGTTCTACTATTTTATCAGTGATCCCGAGACGGACGAGACTCACTTTGCTAAGACTTTAAATGATCACAACGCAAACGTGGCCCGCTATTTGAGCGACTAGCTGCATAAGTTAAGATACATCCTAGACTGATACACGGCCTTGACCGGTTCTACCGACTTATGTAGTATCTCAAGTACGGTTTCCGAAGACACCAGGTGGTGCAGCCGGCCCCAAACGGGCCCGCCAAGCGCCTTAATCTCCTGGCGAGGATCCACTCAAGATGCTTTTTGGTGTCTTTTCTTCGGCCGTTGTGGGCCGTTTTTTTGTGCCCGCACTAATTAACCTCAGCCCAACAGGGCCTAACAAACGCTATGCCTATCAGCAAGCAAGCAAAAAAAGATTTGGTAGCATCCTTGACCAAAGAGGTCAGCGCCAATAAAGAGCAAATCCTGGTCGGCTACAAAGGCTTGACCGTGGTTGAGCTGGAAGAACTCCGCGCGGTCCTGCGTAAAGAGGGAGTACGCTTTGCGGTCATCAAGAACAGTCTACTCGAGCGAGTACTGTCTGATGCAAAAATCGAGGGCATCGATCCGGCCAACATCAAAAAACCATTGGCACTGGTGATTGGCAACGACGAGGTAATGCCGGCTAAACTTTTGGTCGACTTTGCCAAAAAGCACAATAAGCTTGAGCTCGTGGCGGGAGTCATCGACCTAAAGGCCGTCGGCGTTGACCAACTTAATTCGTTGGCTGCGCTGCCAACCCGGGACCAACTCATGGGTACGGTTGTCGGTACGATTGCCGCTCCGCTCTCGGGGTTTGTTCGAGTCTTGGCCGGTACGCAACGCTCGTTGGTGTATGTGCTCAAAGCGCTCGCAGAATCTAAATCATAAGTAATTAAATTAAACTCAAATGGCAGAAGAAACACAGGCTGCACCTGCAGCAGAAGAAAAAAAGGACGTCGTTGTTCCTGAAAAGTTCAAGAGCATCGTTGAGACGCTCGAGAAAATGAGCGTGCTTGACCTCTCGGAGCTCGTTAAGGCTCTTGAGGATAAGTTTGGCGTATCCGCCGCCGCCCCGATGGCCATGGCAGCAGCGCCAGGCGCCGTCGCTGGCGCAGAGGCTGAGGAAAAATCTGAGTTCAACATAGAACTCAAGGCAGCCGGAGGGCAAAAAATCCAAGTTATCAAGGTAGTCCGCGAGATTACCGGTAAGGGACTCAAAGATGCTAAGGACCTCGTCGACGGGGCTCCAAAGGTCATCAAGGAGGGTGTCAAAAAAGAGGAGGCCGAAGAGCTCAAGAAAAAGCTTGAAGAGGCCGGTGCGACCGTAGAGCTTAAATAGCTTGTAGCGGCGATCTCAAGAGCGTATCGTATGGCCGCCCTGCCGGGCGGCCATTTTGATTTGCTATGAGATATTGCTTTGGCATGCGGTATTGGTCGCCTGTCGTCAGACGATTTAATAACTACTTAATAAAAATGCGCTAGCATATCCGCATGAGGCTACTACGGATTGTTATAACTTTTTTTGTTTTGTTAGCCGTTGTGTTTGCGACTATTTTTGTAATCGCCAACTGGCAAGCCATCTCCACAAAAGTCAGTTACTGGTGGGATGCGCGGACAGGTAGGGGAGTGTATGGTCAAACGGAGCTGGACGGGTTTGGGGCCAACACCGAGATTACTCCTCAGGATGACCGTTTGATCATCCCCACATTGGCTATTAACGCCCCGTTGCTTTTTCCGGACGATGCCGACGACGCAACACTATTGTCCGCGCTGCAAGACGGCGTGGTTAGTTATCCGGGGAGCGCCGGCCCAGGACAGCCGGGCAATTTTTTTGTGACCGGGCACTCCTCGCAGTTGGCCTGGGAGCAGGGTAACTACAAGAGCGTGTTCTCCCTGCTTGAGCATATATCGCCGGGTGATGTAGTTTTGGTCTACTATCGTCAACAAAAATATGTGTATATTGTTGAGACGAGCACAATCGTTGCTCCGACTGAGACGTCGGTGCTTGACGATAGTGAGGATGCTCGGCTCACGCTCATGACCTGCTGGCCCACGGGGACTACTGCACGACGATTAGTAGTCAGCGCGACGCTGCAAGGGCCACCCGAGGTATCAAAAGCGCAGGAGAGTCTCCGGCGCGACAACAGCCGCGACGACGGTGACCGAGACGAGTACACCCCGAGTACTTTACCCTTGGTACGCTGACTAGTTGCTCAGGTCTATTTGGTAAATGGTATCGCCGTTGAGCAGATAGCCCAAACCCTCTTGCTCGTTGATGACGGCGTCGCGTAAGTCGGTAAAGGCATCCGAGACAAACTGCTTAACAAAGTCTCCCTTCTCCTTATCAAACACAAGCAGGCGATTTTTTGCGGGCTCGAGGATATAGAGATTATCCATGTCCTCGGAGGTCACCAATTTAGTCGGGGACTTGACGGGATCGACAACCGGTCCCAGGGAGAACTCCTCACGGCTGCCCTGCAATAAGGACACTACCTGGCCGTCCTTGAGCAAGACCCATACGTTTCCGTCAATGGCGATATCTACCGCGTCCTCGACAGAGGTTCCGTCCAGGATCCAGCTAAAGCCCTGTCCGTATCCGGCTATTGTGCGCTGTAGACGAGTGATCTCATTTTGCTCGGGATCCAACAAATACAACCGTGATCCGTACGTCTCTGCCGCTACCACGCTCCCGGTATCCAGTGAGCCGGTTACGTCCAATTGGTCCAGTTGACCGGCTTCAAAACTGACTAGCTCATCTTGATCGGTAACGATGACCAAGAGCGACTCATCCACCGCCGCAACGGTCGGATCGCCTAGCTCGCTGCCGAGTGTGGCTCCGGTTGCCGTATCGCCGTCCTTAGTCGAGGTTACCAATACCTTACCGCTCTTGAGTAAGGCCACCAGTTGCTCGTCCAGCAAGGCCAGTCCGATCGGATCTCCGCTCAAGGATGCCAACGCGGTAGGCTCCGGGATACGGACACTGCCCGAGAGTTTTTCGTAGTCGCGAGCGATGTTCTCTTTGAGACTAGCAACTTGAGCGGCGATCTCTTTGTCATTCTCCGGGAGTTCTGCCACAAGTGCCTCGGACTGTGCGAGCAAATCCTGCGCCTGTGTAAATCCTTTAAAAATAATTGCAGCAGCAGCGTCTTCTTCCAGTTTAACGGCCTGATTGAGCTTATCGGTAATCTCTTGGCGACTAGCTTGTGAGCTGCGTACTCCGCTAAACACAAACAGACTCACAACAAAGATGATTACCAAAAGCAGCGCCAGCGCAGTAAAGACTTTAGCCTTGGCCGGCATCCTGATCACGGCTTTTTTGAGTCGATCGCGCAGGCTGCCATTTTTTATGGACCCTTTCTCGTTTGAGCTGATGTTTGTACCGGTAGAACCGCTATCTGTGACAGGCGAATACGCTGCCGTACTATTTGTCCCTCGTCGCCGACCAGCAAAAACACCGCTCAACTTTTTACCAAGGGAGGTTATGCGTGAGGATTTTTTGGCCGTTGCCATTGGGCTGGCAGCGTCAGGGGTGGCCGTGGTAACCGCTGCTGCGGCAGCGTGGCCCGGCTGCTTGGCATCCGCGCTGTGTTTTTGTCGTGAGAGCGCGGTCTCAGCGCTTTTGGCAGTAGCGAGGTTGCTGTAGGTCTTTACAGTGGGTATCTCGGCCTGTTTTGCCCCAGCCGCATGCGGTGCTCGGCCGGGTGCGGTTGTGGGGACCGTTGTCAGAGCGTTTTTTGAGTCGTATTTAATGATGATCGAGGCATGTGAGCGCGAGGAGTCGTGTCCGAGACGCTCCTGGACCATTTTAGCCGCCTCGATAGCGTCGTGCTGTTGTACCAGAGTACGCAACGACTCTGTAGTGATGTAATCGGTCACGCCCGGCGTTGAGAGGACGAGCGAGTCGCCATCGCGCAGTTCGCCCGAGGCCAGGTTCTCAAAAGTTTTCATGGGACTGGCGGCTCGCGAGGCGTCGTAAAGTCCGGCCGTCACCTCAGCGATCTCGTTGTCGCGGATCAAAAAAGCTCGACCACGGCCGGTGGCACTGATATGGATCGAATCCTTTTGAAAAACACCGATAATACCGTGTAACTTTCCGATCCAGTGAATCTCTCCGCGGGCGGCTAAGTCCGACAAGATCTCATTGGTTTTATGCAGGGCGTCCTCTAAATTTTGAACAACGTTGGTCGGATTACCTCGGAAGTACTCGTGGTTAAGAATAGTGGCAATCGCATCACCAACCTGTGGGCTCGAGCGGGTCGAGTGATCAATCTGGAGCACCACAAACAGCTCACCAAACTTTGCCAGGTGCTTTGGCCTAAAAACATAGGTCTCGGCAAAATGCAGGCTTGTCTTGGGGTTAAAAGTGTTGAAATTGGCCAGCCGTAGCGGGGACGTAAAAACGGGTGTTGTTCCTGCCGTCATGGTGCCAAACCGTACCACCCGGGCGCGCTCCTGGCAAGACGGGTGCTTGCGCTGCGGGGACTGTGGGCGTAGGGTGAAAAAGTTCTACTTGAACAATAATCGTACTCACGCTAGGCTCTCTAAAACTCAGTTTGATCAGGGATACGTTGCATGGCCAACACGCTATCAAAATTATTTGGATCTAAAACGCGCGTCAAAGTATTGACGCTACTTTTGACGGACCCTGACAAATCCTACTTTGTACGCGAGATAACACGCCGACTTGAGGATACGATTAACTCAGTGCGCCGCGAACTCTCTATTCTCGAAAAAATCGGTTTGGTTGAGAGCGTCGAGAAAAACCGGAAACGATTTTATATGATCCGTAAATCTTGCCCTTTTTATCCCGAGCTCAGGGCTTTGATCCTCAAGGTCGGCGTCACGCCCGAGCAGCGGCTGATTAAGCAAGTCGAGTCGGTTGGCAGTATTCGGTTGGCCGTGCTTACCGGTGTATTTACCAAACATCCAAGCCCACGCACCGACTTGCTAATCGTGGGCAACACCGTCGACAAAAAGCGTCTTGAGCGGCTGATCGCCTCTCTCGAAGACGACATCAACGAGGAGATCAACTACACCAGTATGTCCGAGGATGAGTTTGAGTATCGGCAAAACATGACTGACCGCTTTCTTAAAGACATTTTTGATCACGAGCATCTCATCGTTGTAAATGAGCTCTCCGACTCGGTGCGCAAAAAGTTCGACATGCTTTTTGCCTAAGTAAATCGTAAGGAGGACCATGAAAACTACCTACCGCGTACGGATGACACAAGGGGCGCTGATCGGGCTGCTCAGTGTGGCTCTTGGGTTTACCGGCGTTATTCTCGTGCGCCTGTTGCCTGAGTACTCAAACGCGCTCTCGGCCAAGCTTTTACAACCGGCCGGCGCTGATGTTTTGTCTGATCAGCTTGCCGTGTCTGAGTCAATTATCGAGTCTACTCAGGCAGAACCCACGACGGTACCGGCCACTACCGTTATTGGACGCGCGCTCGAGCAGCCGGCGACCCCACAAGGCCTGCGGACCGTGGAACTGCTGCAAGGAGCCGCCGCCCTGCGAGTACCGGCTGAGTGGACGATCGAGCAGCTTCCGGGCGGATTACTCACTGTGCATGTGGAGGAGAGCAAGCTGCAGATTTTAGAGAGTCAGGGCGGTAGCTCAAAGCTTGAGCGGGTTTTGCTTGATCTAACTCATGCACAGCAAACCCGAGCATATATCGGCACAGAAAATGGCCGGCGCGCTAACGGGGAGCAGGTGATAGCGGTGGGGTTCCAGGCTGGCGAGCACATGGTTATCGCCGCCATCAACGAGCCTACCAGCAAGAGTCTGGCAGCCTTTGAATCCATGATCGCCTCGTTTGCCTGGCGTTAAAAGTGACTTCTGGACGAGTCCTAAAACCTTTCTCCGTTCTCTAGACAATACTGTGTATAAGTGGCCCAATTTGGCCGCTTTTTTGTAGTTGTCAGCTGTTGCATTGAGGGAGCTGGTGGAATAGAATGGTTTGAGAGAGGTGAAAAGTGGATAATTGTGGGGATAAGGAAGCTGAAAAGTGGACAACTCCCTACAAGCACTGGCCTTCGCGGGGAGTAGCTGTCTGATCGCCCTGGATCAGGCGTTACTCTCCGGCGAGGCTGAATCTGCCCCGCAGTGCGGGCTGTGCCATCCGCGTGCCACCACTCGTAAAATCAACATTCAACGCGCAACCAGTGTTTATAGGGGAGTATCAGCATTCAATAGACGAGAAAGGCCGCTTGGCGGTTCCGGTTAAATTCCGGTCAAAACTTGCCAAAGGAGCGGTTGTTACGCGTGGTTTAGACCAAAGTCTCTTTTTATTTCCAATGGCAGAGTGGGAGCAGTTAGCGCAGCGCCTCTCCAAAATGTCGATCGCGCAGGCCAATTCACGTGCCTTTGCCAGGCTGATGCTGGCGGGCGCCATGGACGTCTCACTTGATCGCCAGGGCCGCATTATTTTGCCCGAGTATCTGCGCAGCTACGCAAAAATGGGCAAACAGTTGGTTTTGGCAGGTCTTTATAACCGTATCGAACTTTGGGACAAAGCCATCTGGCAACGCTACAAGGTGGCTACCGAAAAAAATAGCACCGTTATCGCCGAGCAATTAACGGACCTGGGGATCTAATTGGATGGCGCGCCTGCTCTCAATCTCTCGTGGTTCTGCCAGAAACACAAAACCGACTCGCTCCAACCGCACGCGCGCTTTTGGCAACTCAATCAAGCTCGGGCCGGTTACTCTGACAATTATGACCGTCGGCTTGGTCGGCATTTTGGCACTCTTTTTTATCGTCTCGACAACGGCTACCTCGGCCGAGGGGTTTGAATTACACTCACTGGAGCAACAAGCCAAAGAATTACGTGACGAGAACCAACGGCTTGAGGTTGATCTCTCAAAACTGCGCTCATTGGACCGCCTTGAGAAATCTATCGACGAGAGCAAGCTCAATTTTGTGCCGGTTACCAAAGTAACCAGCATTAGGATCAGCGACGAGGCCCTGGCCAGTATCGACAGATAGGTCTCAAAAAATGCGCTACACTAACGTCTGATGGCTCGACGTTTTATTGATCGTTTTAAGCCGCAGCGTCAACAGCTCTCATCGGCTGGGATTGAGCGACCGCGCCGGGGAGCGCGCTCCTCGCTTTTTACGCTGGCAAAGCCTGAGCGCGACCGCGTGCCTTTTTTGTCGCTGTTTGCTTTGCTTTTTGTATTAGTCTTGGTGGCCAGGTTGTTCAGCCTGCAGGTTGTACAAGCGCCTTACTATCAAGCCCTGGCGGAGGGGCAACGTGCCTTGATTAGGGAGCTCAACCCATCGCGTGGATCGGTGTTTGTGCGCGACGTAAATACCGGTGAGGAGTTTCCGTTGGCGACCAATCAGGAGCTCATGTTTGTCTACGCGGTGCCGCGCGATATTAAGGATATTGACGCGACGGTGGAGCGTTTAGGATCGGTACTTGATCTGGACGATGAGGCTCAGGCAGAACTCGCCGGTCGATTGGGCGATCAGGATGATCTGTACGAGCCGGTCAAACGCAAAGTTGGTCAAGAGACCTGGGAGCGGGTTGTGGCGCTCGAACTACCGGGCATCAACGCCAGCCCCGAGGATTGGCGTATTTATCCCGAGCAGGATTTGGCCTCTCAAGTTGTCGGGTATGTCGGTTTTACCGAGGACCGGCAATCCGGCCAGTACGGGATCGAGGGATATTTTGACAAAGAACTCTCCGGTCACGTGGGATTGCAAACCTCTGAGCTTGACTCAAGCGGTCGCCGCATTGCTGCAGCTGATAATTATCTGGCACCCGCCACTGATGGAACCGATCTTGTTTTAACCATCGACCGGACCATTCAGCACATGACGCAAGAGGTGCTCGAGAGTGGAGTCAAAAAATACCAGGCCGAGTATGGCGACATCATCGTGCTCAATCCCCACAACGGTGAGATCTTAGCGATGGCGGCTTATCCGGATTTTAATCCCAACTCGTATCAGGATGTCGAGGATCTGTCGGTTTTTAAAAACTCAGCGATCTTTGATAGTTACGAGCCGGGTTCTACTTTTAAGCCCTTGGTGGTGGCAGCTGGCGTTGATCTTGGCTTGATGGACGAGAACACCGAGTTTGTAGACACTGGGTGTCGCAAAGTGGACGTGTTCAACATATGTAACTTTGATAAAAAGGGGCCGGGGATTATTACAACGACCGGGGCGCTCGAGCGCTCCTCAAACGTTGCCATGTCCCAAATCTCACAAAAGGTCGGGAATGGCGATTTGTTTGATTACCTAGTCTCCTTTGGGCTCAACGCGCTGACTGGGATCGAGCTTGACTCTGAGGCTGAGTCGAATATTTCGGACGCGGACTCTTGGCCCGAGTCGCAGCTGGCGACGATCGGCTTTGGGCAGGGTATCGCCACCACCCCGTTGCACCTCATTACCGCCATGAGCTCGTTTGCCAATGAGGGTCGGATTATGCAGCCGCACATCGTGCGCGAGTTGCGCTATGCGGACGGTACCGTTGAGGCGGCTGAACAAACGGTTGTAAGTGAGCCGATTAAGCCGTCGACAGCACTTACGATGACTGCCATGTTGGTCTCTGCTATCGAAAACGGTGTGGCAGAGGCCGCGCGCGTCGACAATTACACCATGGCCGGCAAAACAGGTACCGCTCAGGTCGCCAACGAAAAAGGCAACTATGACAGTGGCGAGTGGATCGCGTCGTTTATCGGGTACGGGCCGGTTCCGGGGGATCGACAGGTGATGATTTTGGTCAGGCTCTTTGATCCCGATACCTCGATCCACGGTGCAAATACGGCTGCGCCTATGTTTGCAGAACTGGCCCCACAGATCCTGCATTACTTGCGCATTCCAGAGAATCGTGAGACTAAGAATAACTAAAGACTGGCAATATCACGCTCATGAACACCCCTCCACAAAAAAAACAAGCACAACGTAAACTAGAAGCACGGTTAGCCGTGCTGGCGCGGGAGGTTCTGGCCGCTCATAAGCCGACCGTAGTTGCAATTACTGGCAGTGTTGGTAAAACCGGTACCAAGGACGCTATTGCATCGGTGCTCAAGGCGCATGGCACGGTGCGGGTGAGCGAGGGTAATTACAACAATGAGTTGGGTTTGCCCCTGGCGATTTTTGGCGAGCGCTCTCCCGGCAAAAAACTGTTTGGATGGTGGGGGGTTATGCGTCGGGCCCGCGCCTTATCACGTGCCGGAGCGGACTACCCCAAGATGCTGGTGCTCGAGATGGGCATGGATCATCCGGGAGATTTAGCAGGCTTGGTGGCGATCGCTCAACCAACCATCGGTGTTGTTACAAATATAGGGGAGTCGCACCTGGAGTTTTTTGAGAGCGTCGACGCGATCGCCAAAGAAAAATCTACCGTAGTGTCTGCGTTGGGTTCTACCGGAGTGGCGATCCTTAACAGTGACGACCCCAGAGTCCGCGCCATGGCCGCGTTACACTCAGGTAAAACGATCACATTTGGGATGGGTCCTGAGGCGAGTGTGCGGGCGGTCGATAGCACGATAACCGAGGAGCTTAGCGAGGGACACCCGCAGGATCAAATGATGCATCGACTGCAGGGGTTGGGTGTGCCGCTTGGGACCTCCTTTACGTTGACACATGCCGGGCAGAGCGCCCCGGTGACTTTACAGCGCATGCTTGGTAAGCAGCAGATTTATGCTGCCCTAGCGGCTGCGGCGGTTGGGATCGCGCATGGCATGAGCATCAAAGAGATTGCCGAGGCCTTGTCCGACTTTGCCGCACCTAAGGGTCGTATGAACTTGATCCCCGGAGTAAAGGACTCGCTACTGATCGATGACTCATATAACTCGGCTCCGGCATCCGCTTTTGCGGCATTGGATGTACTGGGGTCGCTCAAGCCGGCGGGCCGGCGCATTGCGGTGCTCGGAGACATGGCCGAGCTTGGTACCGCAACAGAACCCGGGCATCAGGAGGTTGGTCAACATGCGGCACACACCTGTGACTTTGCGATCTTTGTCGGTCCTAAGAGCAAGTTTTCGGCGCTCGCCGCGGAGCAGGCCGGGCTGGTCGATGAGCGACAGACGCATGTTTTGGACTCGCGCCAGGTTGAGGCGGTACTGCAGTCGGTTATGCGTGCGGGTGATGTCGTGCTGGTTAAAGGCAGTCAGATCATGCGTATGGAGCGGGTGGTTAAAGCGCTTATGGCAGAACCGGAGCGAGCCTCCGAGCTGCTTGTTAGACAGTCCGAGGGCTGGGAGAACAATCCCTAGACACTTGAGTTGAGGACAAATAGCTGGCAGGATGGGCGTTGCATCTATAAGCACGGCCCTATCGTCTAGCGGCTAGGACATCAGGTTCTCATCCTGGA
>JAUYIX010000099.1 GCA_030688115.1 bacterium | reverse complement strand
ATCATACCCAACAGATTTGAGTTGATGTCTCCCATCTCGCCTTTTGAGAGATTAGCCAAGAATATCTTTTTATTATCCATAATGTCTCTAAAGTTGAACCCGCTCTTAGCCTGTCCGATGATGTTGCGCATCATGCGGTTTTCGACAAAGCGCCCGACTTTGCTAATCAAGTAACCAAGCATTTCTGACTTATGGAAGTCTGATGTTTTAGCCATCTCGTTCTCCCAAAAGCTACGCACAACCGGGTCCTTAACTTTGCCGGCCTTGTAACGCTGATAACGCTCATCACTAAACATGCGCGGGATCTCGGCCAAGGTCCCGGGGTTATCGGTATCGGCCATGAGAGTCAACATAACGTTGCGCATGTTGTGCTCAAACAATGGACCCACAATCTCAGGCGGAAAAAGTTTATAAAAAATCGCGATCATCTCACCGACTACGTAGTCTTTGAGATCCTCTGAGTCGTACTCCAACATATTGAGCCCAACCGGCCGCTCCACATCGCCCGGTCTAAAGATCACAACGTCATCGATGCGGTGTTTTGGAATGCTCTGCAATATGTCCGCGATAGCGTCGCCATGCGGATCCAAAAAAGCCACGCCCTCGCCCGCCTCAATGTCCGCTCTAATCATGTTTTTGAGCAAGGTTGTTTTACCGGTGCCCGTCTTACCAATCACGTACATGTGACGACGACGATCCTCGCGCGGTAATAAAAACCGTCGCTTGACCCCTCTAAAAATATTTTCGCCGATGTGCAATCCCTCCTTGGGCAAACGTGCCGGAGCCGGGGCGGTGCGGGCGCCGACCCAAACGATCTCGGGGGTTTTAACAAAACGTGAGTCAGGCAAGTGGGCAAAACTACCGACCTCCTCACTCGACATCAGCATGCCCTGATTAGCATTAAATGTCCTAAATGACATTGCCGTTATCAAAGTGCCCTGTGAGCGCTTATCTTTGGGCTGAACCGGCTCGAGCGCATTGAGATTTGGAAAAGAGAACTGCTCAAAAGCGGCAGTCAGGTTACGCACGTTCACCTGTGCTGACTCGCGGCGCGGCGAACTCGCCACGACACGAATATTAACATCAAACCCGACCTTGGTGCTTTTTGCGGTTACCGCCTTTAAGGCCTCCTCAACAAGTGGCGTGGGTCCGCGTTGCTCCCGTTTTGTTTTCTCCTCCGCTGATTCAAAAACCGTTGAGAGCGAGTCCTTGATCCGAGAGCTGGCAATTGATTCTTTGCCTTCGCTAATCTTTTTAGCCAGTGACTGTACGCGTTTTTGCCAACCTTCTTTGGCCGGCCGCAACAAAATTTGGATAACCGCTCCCTCGTCGCGCCCAAGTTTGGACAAGGAGTTTGTCAGGACGTTGAGCGGGTCACTCTCGATTTGCTGATAAGTCCGCAAGGGCCACTCAAACGATTTTTTGAGCGCAAAACGAGCTGCAACTGCATGTCCGATCCGCGGGATAAATATATTATACTCCTCGCTCGGCTCTATGACCGCCTGAGGATACACCGAGTGTAATTGTTTCTCCACCAGATCAGCGATGCCTTGAGGTACCGCGATAAAAAATGATATCTCGCCATGTTGAACCACCATCTCAAAAACTATGTGATCAACCCCTTTGAGCGTCCCGCTACGCTCATGCGCAATCGCCGCCACGCTCGACAAAAACTGCTCGACCACCGAGATCGTCTCACGCTCCACCTGCTGAACATCTTGCGTACCTTGCTCCTCTTTGAGCGTAGCCTTTGGTACGGTCATGCGATAGAGACGCAGCCCCAATGAGCGCTTAAAGCGTCGTTGTTCTCCCGTCATATCGACCAACCACCACACGATCGTGATGACCAGTCCTCCCCCTGCAATGAGTGTCGCGATAAATAAAAGAGTCTGCCAAAAGGTCACAATGCGTCTCCTTTAACCTGCTCGCCGTTGGTTACCTCTCTTTTTTTGATCTCGTCATGGACTTGATCCATCACGGCTGCACCACCCTCCTCCGCGGCAAGTTGCTCCAACAGTGTACGGATCGATTGTACGCCACCTCCTTGCAGCGCCTGCTCTTCGAGCCTTTGGACCGCCTGTGCCGGGTCCTCTTTGGCAAGCTCACGTAATATTTCTAGAGATAGTCGCTCTATTTTTGCTTTTGTCTTGGGCGTTACTGCTATGGCAGAACCGTCCAACGAGTCCGCCTCCTTTACGGTCGCCGCCTCATAGCGCGCCCGCTCCTCGGCCTCGGCCGCCCTAAGCTCTTGCTCCGCCAGCTGAGGAGCCTGCTGACCGGCCCCGGCGAGCCGCTCGTAATAAGCGGAGACCTCCTCGACTTTTGCGTCTGTAGAGACGACCGGCTGCTCAGCTGCAGCAGCGCCGGATTGCTCGGGTGACTTTTTGAGAGACTGTTCGTTTGTAGCCATGTTGCTGTAAGTATGCCACAATTGCGCCACAGGAGCGTAATGTCAAAAAATGGAGTCGTAACAGCAACCGCGCCGGGGTGTCGGTGGATTGACGTGGAGGATCCCGATGAGCGAACACTCGCCAAGTTGGCGCGTACTTATGGGTTTTCCAAACAAAACATGGAAGACATCATTAGCCCGACCCAACGCCCCAAGCTTGACGTACACGAGGACTATGTGTTTTTTGTATTCAGATTTCCACTGACTAGCAAAGGCAAACACGCGCGGACGAGCGAGCTTGACGTAATCCTGACCAAGGACTCGATCATCACTTTTCATAGCTCTGACTTGCACGTAGTGCGCGGGGTTCTCTCCGATACGAGGCTTTTTAAAAATCGGCGGACTTCTTTTTTGGGCAGCGGTCCCAGCCACGTACTCTTTGAGCTGTTACTTATTTTGTTTGAGAGCGTCTACACCGTTACGGACGAACTGGCAAAACACAATGACGCAATCGAGAGCGAAATATTTTCTACTCGCGAGCAGAGTGACAAAACGATTAACCGTATCGCGCAACATCGTCGCAGAATGCTGGATTACATAAAAGTGGCAAAACCTCAAGCAAACTATTTGCGCACGTGCCTCTCTAATACCGGAGATTTTATTAGTCCGGAAGTTCGGCATAAGTGGCGCTCACTCATCGACGCGGCGGAGTCACAGTGGGAGCTTTTTGACACGTCTCTGAGCGTGTTGACCGGCTTGTCAGACAGTAGCGACTCATTAACAACTCACCGCTTTAACCAGACCGTGCGACTACTGACTATCATTTCGGTCATTTTTTTGCCCGCAACGTTTTTTCTAAATATCGTTAGCAATGACACGCCGGGCGCACCTTTGCAGGATTTTGAACCCGCCTTTATCGTCGTACTGGCAGTGCTCTTGAGCGTGCAATTAGCATTTATTTGGTTTTTGCGTCGTCGCCGCGTGCTATAAGCCGGCGCTGCAGTGTATAGTGTTTAGGTGCTAAAACTCTACAATACACTTACAAAAAAGATCGAGCGGTTTGAGCCTGCTGCGCCACCTCGGGTCAGTATGTACGCCTGCGGACCGACGGTTTACAATTACCCCCACATCGGCAATATGCGTAAATATATTGCTGATGACGTACTGGTGCGCGTACTCCGCCAGAACAACTTTGAAGTACAACGGTTTGTAAATATTACTGATGTGGGCCACCTGACGCAGGATGAGTTTGACACCGGAGAGGATAAAATTGTCGCGGCGGCTCGGCGTGAGGGCAAGTCTCCGCTAGCCATTGCTGAGTTTTACTCGCAAGCATTTTTTACAGATGTAGATCAACTCAACGTTCTCCCTCCTGAGAGCTATATCAAAGCCTCCGACCATATCCCCGAAATGCAGCAACTTACTACGCGCTTAATTAAAAAAGGGCACGCCTATGTCAGTAACGGCAGGGTCTATTTTGACGTGTGCTCTTTTGAGCCGTACGGCCGACTCTCGGGCAATACCGTAGCGCAACTTCAGGAGCGCGTGCGTGCTGAGTTAAAAAAAGAGGTCTTTGAACAAAAACGCAACCCGGCTGATTTTGCTTTGTGGATTAAGGCCGAGGCTAACCATATTTTGCAGTGGCCAAGCCCCTGGGGCGCTGGCTACCCCGGCTGGCACATCGAGTGCGCGGCCATGATTCTCAAACATTTAGGCGATACGATTGATGTGCATACGGGAGGCGAGGACCATATTTTTCCGCACCATGAGGACGAGATAGCTGAGGCTCAGGCCGCGACCGGCAAACCGCTCGCCCGGACTTGGTTACATGTGCGCCACCTCTTTGTTGAAGGTAAAAAAATGTCCAAGCGTGCTGGAACGTTCATCCGAGTTGAGGATATAAAAGCAAAAGGGTTCCATCCTCTCGCTTTTAGGTTTTTAGTATTAGGAACCCATTATCGAAGCCATCTCAACTTTACCTGGCGCTCCATGCGCAGTGCTCAAGAAGGTTGGCTGCGCTACGTAGAGACTATTCGCAAGCTGCGAGAGATGCAGGCCACTGCCCAAAAAAATGACAGTCCGCCGGCGGAACTTTTATCCCGTCTCAAGCGTATTGATGTCGATTTTGATAAGGCGCTCAATGATGATTTAGCGACTCCCCGCGCTCTCGCCGCCAGCTCAGAACTGATCGGGGTCAGCAACACGCACCTGGCCGGGCATGCGGGGCTGTCGACCATCAATGCGCTCCTCGAGCGGTTTTTACATATGGACGAACTGCTAGGACTATTGCCTCATTTTGATGAGCAACTCTCAGATAACGAGCAAAAAAATCTGTACGACTTGTTAGCGGAGCGAACACGTTTGCGGGCGGCCAAGGAGTACGCAAAAGCAGATGCGGTCCGAGAGAGTCTGCAAAAAATGGGCTACGAGCTACAAGAGCACGACTTACACATACGCTGGACAAAAATTGCAACCGGTCAATCAGGCACCTTTACACCGTAAGGCGGATAACCGTGTGGAAGAGTCGTGGGAATATCAGACAAACAGAGTTTGAGTACTGAGCCGATTCGCCGTATGATGAACTCTCATCTCCTTCCCTCCTCATCATGGAAACCTCTCTAACCAACTCCAGGCCGAGTACTGCCCGTGCTGTTCATCCAACGGGTGCTCCGCGTGCCAATGCACATCCCCTCCCCCCTCAAAATCAAGAGGCCGAGGCCTCCGTATTAGGTGCCTTGCTGCTCGACAAAGATGCGGTCGTGCGCGTGGCTGATTTTTTACATGCGGCTGATTTTTATCGCGAACAATACGGCCTCATTTACCAGGCGATGCTTGATCTGTTTGAGAGTCGAGAGCCAATCGACATCCTCTCTGTCTCAGAAAAGCTCAGAGCGCAAGGTAAACTGGATACTATCGGCGGACAGTCCACATTGACCGGCTTAGTAAATGGTGTCCCCTCTGCGGCACACGTCCAATATTACGGAAAAATTGTCCAGGGCAAGGCCACCTTGCGGCGCTTAATTTCGGCAGCCACTGAGATCAACGAGCTGGGCTACCAAGAAAATGAGGACGTCGCCTCGGTACTTGACCAGGCAGAACAACGCCTTTTTGAGGTCTCTCAACTCCAGCTCAGCCAATCCTTTGTGCCATTAAAATCAATCTTGGCCAGTACGTTTGAGCGTATCGATGAGCTGCACCGTAATCGGGGCTCGCTGCGTGGGATCGCCACAGGCTTCACCGACATCGATGAGCTGCTAGCCGGACTGCAACGCTCAAACTTAGTCATCTTGGCAGCTCGCCCATCCATGGGTAAAACAACCTTTGCGCTCGATATCGTGCGCAACGTTTGTGTCAATCTTAAGCAGGCCGTCGGGTTTTTCTCTCTGGAAATGTCGCGCGATGAGCTGGTCGACCGCTTACTCTCCTCCCAGGCGCAGATCGACCTCTGGAAATTACGCACCGGTCGATTGGCCGACAACGAGCGCAGCAACGACTTTGAGCGACTCAATGAGGCCATGGGCATCCTCTCAGAGGCCCCACTCTTTATCGATGACTCAGCCGGTTGCAATATTATGGAGCTGCGAGCCAAAGCGCGCCGTCTCCATACCGAGCACAAACTTAGCCTGATTGTAGTCGACTATCTCCAGCTAATGGAGGGCCGTAGCACCGAGAACCGCGTTCAGGAGGTCAGCGAGATCTCTCGCTCGCTCAAAGGCATCGCCCGCGAGCTCAATGTGCCGGTCTTGGCGCTCTCCCAGCTCTCGCGTGCGGTAGAACAACGCGACTCAAAAATCCCGCAACTCTCCGACTTACGCGAGTCGGGATCCATCGAGCAAGATGCTGACGTAGTGATGTTTATCTATCGCGAACAAATGTATAAACCTGACACCAAGCGCAAAAATATCGCCGAGATCCACGTGCGCAAACACCGAAACGGCCCAACCGGTCAGGTTGACTTGTACTTTAACGGGCAACAGGTCCGTTTTCAGAACCTGGCTAAGCCGAGTGCGCCCCCGTCACTCTAGACAGCCTCTCCTAACCCACGTAGTATATCTGATATGTCACAAGCAGTTACCTCTCAAACTTTTGAGGCCGAGGTCCTCAACAGCGATATCCCGGTTTTGGTTGATTTTTGGGCCGTATGGTGCGGCCCCTGTAAAACGGTCGCGCCAATCATTGAACAGATTGGTGAAACATATAAAGGCCGTCTTAAAACTGTAAAACTCAACGTTGACGAGAATGGCGATATTGCCCAACGCTATGGAGTTATGAGCATCCCAACTTTTATCGTGTTTAATAAGGGCGAAAAAGTCGATACTTTTGTCGGAGCACTCCCACAGGATCTGTTCACCCAAAAGGTGGATGAGATTTTGGCGGGGATCAC
>JAUYIX010000097.1 GCA_030688115.1 bacterium | reverse complement strand
GAAGTCATTATTTTAGACCACCATGAGCCGGGTCCGGAGTTGCCCAACGCCTCGGTGATCGTAAACCCAAAACAGGCCGCCGAGACAGCATCTTTTAAAACGCTTTGTGCGGGCGGGATTGTGTACCGGGTTATTGAGGGTTTATTTACAGAGTTTAAGGTTCCGGCCGGACAAGAAAAGTGGTTTTTAGATTTAGCTGCTCTAGCAACGGTCTGCGATATGGTGCCACTCCGTGGTGACAATAGACTAATAGTGCACTTTGGACTAAAAACGCTACAAAATACTCGGCGTCAAGGACTGCGCGAGTTGATCAATACATCTGCAGGCGAGGACCGGCTATCGGCAGAAGTAATTGGTTTTAGGCTAGGTCCCAAACTCAATGCTGCCGGCCGCCTCGAGCATGCTAAAAGTGCGCTCGATCTAATGCTTACCACAAGTCCGGTTGACGCTATAACCATGACCGAGGTTTTGGGCCGATTAAACAGAGAGCGTCAGCAGCATACTCGTCGGGTTGTCGAGGCGGCAACGCTCTCGGCTCAAGCTGACCTCTCACAACAAGCGTTGGTTCTCTCAAATCCAGATTGGCCGGCGGGAGTCTGCGGACTTGCTGCCGGTAAACTGGCCGAGCGTTATAATCGACCGGTCTTTGTGCTGAGCGAGGGCGACCAGTGTGTCGGGTCCGGTCGCAGCGTACCCGGTGTTGATCTTGCTGCGGCGATTGAGGCTATGCGCCCTCTTTTTATCAAGGCCGGGGGTCATGCGGCCGCCGCCGGCTGCACGCTTAAACGCGCCAATCTCAACGCATTTAGACAGGCGCTTGTAGCCTTTACCGTGGCAGCGCGGGGGAGTGCTCTCCCACCCAGAACTCGCACCTATAATCTGGAGATCCCCCTCGAGGACGTCTCGCTGGAGTTTTTAGATATGCAACGACGTCTGGAGCCTTTTGGTATGGATAACCCACGTCCCAGCGTACGTATCTCAAACTGTACGGTTACTAAAATGAGACGCGTGGGAGCTGACCAGCGGCACATGAGCCTGACGGTTGGACAGGGTAAAGTGACTCGGCGTGCTATTGCTTTTGGCCAGGCGGGGCAACTAGGCAATCTAACCATCGGATCACGCATTGATCTCTTGGCCCAAGTCCAGCAAAACGATTGGGGAGGACGTAGCAGTGCAGAACTACAGATTATTGATACTATTCCGGTATGACAAAAAAGCAGTATGACGAGGTGGTGGTATTTACCGATGGAGGAGCGCGCGGCAACCCCGGGCCGGCGGCGTTGGGTGTCGCGATATACGAGCCAAACGGGACGCTGATTGACACTTATGGTGAATACCTTGGCGAGCAAACCAACAACTACGCTGAATATAGTGCGCTTGTGTACGCTCTCAAGCAGGCAAAAAAACTTGGCGCCAAAAAAGTAACCTGCAAAATGGACAGTGAACTAATCGTCAAGCAACTCGCCGGAGAATATCGGGTGCGCAATGAGGGCCTGATTCCATTGTTCGCTGATGTAAAAAAGTTTGCCTGCGATTTTGAGGAGATTTCGTTTAGCCATGTCCGTCGCGAGTATAATAAAATGGCTGATAAAATGGTCAATAGTATCCTTGATAGGATGGTCTGATGAGTGAGAGACCCGGTCACAATCCAGAGATGAGCGTGACGCCAACTCAAAAACGGGGTGGTCCAGAAGTAAAGGGACGCGGTGTCTTTTACGATACCTACGAGGTTTTTGGTAATGAGGCAGAACAGGGTACGTATGCTCTCAAAATCTATAAGTTAGATCGTCTTATGAGCGAGTCCCAAGCGCGCGATTTGTTTGCAAAACAGGCCGGTGAATACGAAACGATGAAACCGTATTTTTCGACAGACATTTTGCCGCCTCCAACTTTTATTTTAGCGGACAAGGACAAGGCCGCATTTGACGCCGTCAAAAAAAATACAAAAAATGTGTATTCATACACAACTTTTGGGCGGAATATGGCCAGCGCATTTTTGCAAGGACGGGCCTCGATTCAGGGTGGCAAATTGGAGCGCCAACCCAACTGGTTGCAAAAGGCCGGCAAATGGTTAGGTACCCAGGTCGAACGAATGCGAGGCAATCACGAGAAGTTTTTTGGTGCAATTTTACAAGAGTATATCCGTGGAGTTCCTTTCGAGACCGTTCTACAAAATCCAAAATTAAAAGATGATCCAAACTACGACATGTTACGTAAGAATGTAAAAAGTCTGATAGAAGGTCTCCGAGGTTTTCATCAAAACCAGGCGCTCGACAAGAGTGATCCACAACGTCCTGATCATCCAGCGTTTACCTGGCATGGATTGCGAGATGACAACGTGATTGTGGAGACGCACGATGGTCAAATTACCGGACGTATTGCGATCCTGGATACTAATTTTAGTCAGCGACCAGATGCAAGGTATCAGCGCGGCGTAATTCAAAAGCTCGAGAACCAAGTCCTGGGTCCGTTAGAAAAGACGTTTGATCTAGCAAATGATCCCAAAGCGCCCAAAGCTTGACATTCGAGCTAGTTTTAGGCACAATATCGCTCGCCAAGGGGAGCCGGATGATCGCGTATAGGCTGCGGGCTGCCGTTAAGGCCGCTCAAAACGTCGATATGAGGAAAGTCCGAACACCCCTTCGATCTTTATCGATCATGGAAGTAGGTAGTTGGTAACGCCAACCGTGTCAGCATGCGTTTAGAGGGCTCGCTCGAGCGCTCTCGCGGCAAGCGGGCATAGGGAATAGTGCCACAGAGACTACACTGCCGATGGGTTCGTCCTGCAAAGGTCTAACCACAGGCAATAGGTGAAAAGCGTGAGGTAAGAGCTCACGGCGCGCTGCGGTGACGTAACGCGATGGAAAACCCTACCTGGTGCAAGAGCAAGAAATGGTTGCTCGCACGAGCTTGGTCGCGAGGCCAAGCCCAGAGAGATGATCATCGCGCGGTATTGAGAGTGCACACGTACTCAACATGTCGCGTACAGAATTCGGCTTACAGGCTACCCTTGGCATCCTAAGAGTCACACAATGAAAAACGAGCGTCGCGAAATGTTATTTAGCTTATTGCTTATTCCGGTGGATGCACTGGCGCTTTTTGCTGCCGGTTGGTTGACGTGGTATTTGCGCTACCGCACCGACTTTTTGGGGCTCGCGCCGGCGGGTTTTGATGTTGCTTTTAGCTCGTATCTTTTGACCGCACTTTGGTTGATCCCGCTCTATTTATTATTTTTTGGGATTGCACGTTTGTATGTCGAGCATCGCGAGCGTCGTTTTTTGGACGAACTTTTCCGGGCTATGCTGGCCGTTTCTACCGGAACCCTGGCGCTGATCGTTATTTTGTTTTTTAGACAAGAGGCGGATACATCACGGTTCTTTATCTTAGCGACCTGGTTAGTCGCGATAATTTTTATAGGTTTGAGTCGCTATGTTTTGCGTCAGGTTGAGAGGTTCCAGCTGCTACGTGGTAAGGGAACCCATCGAGTTGTCGTAATCGGGGAGAACGCAACCAGTCGATTACTCCGAAAAAACTGGCGCGATAACCCGGCCCAAGGAGTGGTTGTGGTCGGCATTATCGCGCACCAAGATATAGATCATATTTTGCGGGACATAAAAAAGTACGTTGGCAGTCACGCAATTTTGGAGGTTATTAATACTGACAATACGCTCACGCAAGACTCGCTCGAGCGTATTGTAGATTTTTGCGAGGAGCGCCACATTAAATATAAGTTCACCCCTAACTTATTTGAGACACAGGCTACGCACATGGGTATTACCACCGTTGCAGGTGTGCCGATGGTAGAACTCAAAAAAACTCCGCTGGAGGGATGGGGGAGAGTTGGTAAACGCGCTATTGATATTACCGGTGCGGGCTTAGGTGTTGTCATCCTGTCACCCCTACTTGGCGCTTTAGCACTGGCGGTTAAATTTAGTTCGCCTGGTCCGGTTTTTTATAGAGACAGACGGGTGGATCAAGATCAAGAATATTTGTTACTCAAGTTTAGGTCGATGCACGTCGGCGCGGATAAACTTAGAGAGCAACTTAGGCGCCAAAGTAACGAGCGCCCCGGCCCATTGTTCAAGATGAAAAATGATCCGAGGGTCACGCCGGTAGGCAGGTTTATCCGGAGGACCTCGTTGGATGAACTCCCGCAGCTGTTTAATGTGATTAAGGGGGACATGAGTCTGGTCGGGCCGCGCCCGCACCGCCCCGAAGAGATCGCGCGATACAAAAAGCACCATCGGGCGTTGTTGCGCATTAAGCCTGGCATTACCGGACTCGCCGCAATATCCGGTCGCTCTGATTTAGACTTTGAGGATGAGGTCCGGCTGGATACCTACTACATTGAGCACTGGTCATTGCTGCTGGATCTCAAGATCATCATCCGCACGATCCCAGCGGTTTTATCCCGAAAATCGGCCGTATAAATTGGCTCAGTAAAGCAACAAAATCGCTTTGAGAGCTTGACATAGAGGACAAATCATGCTATTTGTGACCAGCTCAAACGAGCGGGTGTACTTTTTCAGATCGTGACCACACTTTTTAGCAGGTAGAACACTGCCTCCCAAAACGTGTGGTTATCCAAAAAAGGAGAAAAGTATGATCAATGTTGAGCCAATTTTGGTTAACGTTGCCCACCACGTTTCAGGTGGGATGTCCCGGTCAAATTTTGAGGCCGCGTTTAACGCGGTCTTGCCGACACTATCCCAGCCGGCACGGGAGATCGCCGCCGCCTACAAGGCGGTGATCCGGGAGAAGGTGTTTAGCACCTACTCCCAGTGTTAAAAGGAGGGGCGGAATAAAACTCCGCACCTCCTAAAAACCCGAGTAGCGCTGCTGCCGGGTTTTTTATTTGTAGTAAATATTTTTTGGATGAGCAGACGTAGGCTCTACTTTAGATGTGTGCCGACGGGCGCAGCTCCTATTTATCACCAGCCCGCCGCTCTTTACATTGACTCTAATATGTGGCCTAGCAGCACCATAAAAACAGAGGCAAAAGTTACCCAAATCTGCTAGAATCCAAACGATACTTCTCATATGCGAATAGCTCTCGTACACGATGCGCTCAACCAACTTGGCGGAGCAGAATACGTAGTCCAGGCCTTCCATAGCATGTTTCCGCATGCGCCGATTTTTACGCTGGTCGACGACGGGCAAGTCAAAAAGACGCTTTTCCCTCGAGCGGAGATTAAAACCTCATTTTTGCAACGCCTCCCGGGCGGAGTTCGCCACTATAAGTGGTACTTGCCGCTCCATCCAACAGCCACCGAGCAACTCGATTTGTCTGAGTTTGACGTGGTTCTCTCAGACTCGTCCTCGTTTGCTAAAGGTGTAATTACTAAACCGGGCACGCTACATGTCTGCTATTGCCATACTCCCACGCGCTATCTCTGGCACGATACTCATGACTACACCGAGGACCTGCACCATGGACGTCTGGTAAAAGTCCTCCTGCCGGCGCTGCTGAGCAGATTGCGTATCTGGGACCAACAGGCGGCACATCGGGTCGATAAATTTATCGCCAACTCGTATACCACGGCCGCCCGCATCAAAAAATATTACCGTCGCGACTCGACCGTTATCTACCCTCCGGTGGCCTGGCAGAACTTCTATATCTCCGAGTCCCAATCTGACTACTACCTGATGGTTGGTCGATTGCGTCCCTACAAAAAACACGAACTGGCCGTGCGCGCCTTTAATCGACTGGGGCTTCCGCTTGTTATCGCGGGGGATGGTGAGGAGTACTCGCGTTTGCGTCGGATTGCCGGACCAAACATTACCTTTGTCAGACGCTTTAATGACCAGCAAAAAGCCTGGCTCTTTGCTCATTGCCAAGCGTTTGTTCATCCGCAAGAGGAGGACCTTGGTATTGTGGCGCTGGAGGCAATGGCCTCGGGACGACCGGTAATCGCCTACGGTAAAGGTGGTGCTCTTGAGACGGTTATTCCGGGCCTGACGGGCGCATTTTTTAAGGAGCAATCCGAGGACGGACTGATTGATGCGCTGCGCGTCTTTGAGCCGGACGACTATGATCCGGGGGAGATCCGAGCTCACGCTGAGCAGTTCAACCGACAACGTTTTGAGGCCCAGATCTGGCAGGTCTTACTGGAGGCACGTCGTGAGCGTGCCCAGCGATCTTTAATGCCGTCTGCGCTCACTCGCACTGACCACACTCAGGCAGAACAACTCCTCCTCAAATGGCAATAAAAATCGGTATTGACATCAGATCTTTGGTCGATCCCGAACCTACCGGAGTCGGTACGTACACGCGCATGATGGTTAACACCTTGCAAGCGGTCGCGCCTGATCTGGAGCTCAAACTCTACGCCAGCGGCAGACGGGAGCGCTCGCTGCGAGAGCTTGGGATAGCCGAGGAGCCCGGGACAACCCTAACCTGGACAAAAAAACCCAATAAAATCCTTAATGCGCGCACGGTTGCCTTGGGCACACCACTTTTAGATCGGCAGGTTGGCGGAGTAGATGTGTGGTTCTCTCCCAATATCAATTTTACCTCGCTGTCAGCGCACGTACCGCACGTAGTAACCGTTCATGATTTGTCGTACCACTTGTACCCCGGGTTTTTCTCGGGCAAGCGCAGGGTTTGGCACAGCGCTACGCGTGCGGCTGCTATGATCACACAAGCTACGCATATTGTGTGTGACTCGCACTCGACCGCGCAAGATCTGCGGCGTGTTTATGGATTAGCCCCCGAGCATGTCTCAGTAGTTTGGCTTGGCAACGATCTGGTGGTTTTTCCAACCCAGTCGGAGGTTGAGTCCACGATGGCAGAACTACAACTCCCCAAAGAGTACGTCGTGGCGATTGGCACCATCGAGCCTCGCAAAAACCTGGTCGCCTTGGTGCGCGCGCTAGAGGAGGTTGCCTGGTCCAGGCCGGAGCTTGGACTGGTATTGATCGGACCATATGGCTGGAAAAACGCAGCCTTACGGCGAGTTATCAAAACAAGTTTTTTGGCGGAGCGTATTCATGTACTGGGGTACCTGGATGGGCCGCAAAAAAATGCCGTACTCGCGCAGGCCAAACTCCTGTATTGTGCTTCGAGTTATGAGGGGTTTGGGCTGCCGCTGCTTGAGGCGATGCAGTTGGGTGTACCGGTGGTTACCTCCAACCTCTCATCGCTGCCCGAGATCGCCGGTGAGGCGGCGGTATTGATTGACCCGGAGCGAGTTGATCAATCTGCGCAGGCCTTGTTAGAGCTGCTACGGGACCAACAGGCCCGCGAGATGTTGCGTAAATCTGGTCGAGCGCGGGCGCAGCATTTTACCTGGCAGAAGGCCGGACTTGAGATGGCTAAGGTTTTGCGGGCTGTTGCCGAGCAAGGTGTTGGCGTCGTCAAACCCTCCGTAACCCCGGTCGAAGTCGTATGAGAGTGGCCATTGATGCACGTATGGCGCGGATTACCGGCATCGGTCGCTATACCGATGAGCTGGTAACCGGTTTAGAACTTGAGGGCCTCAAACCAACCGTGTTTGTATCACCCGGTGACGCGGCTTGGTGGCATCATCGACACCCGCATCTGCCGTATCGCATTGCCCCCGAGTCGATCTATAGTTGGTCAGAGCAGCTGATTTTTCCGTCCCGACTTATGCGCGAGCATTTTGACGTCGTGCATTTTACTAACTTTAACGTGCCCTTGGCCTATCGCAGGCCTTTTGTTGTGACCATACATGACACGATTCCGTTACAATATTCGGGAGAACGACGTCGCTCCGGTCTGTCGCGTCAAGCCTATCAGCGCGTGATCAGGTCAGCGCTCGCTCGTGCCCAACGCGTTATCGTGCCGAGCATGATGGTTAAGGAGGAGCTGGCACAGCTGGGAGATGTCAGTCACGTTGGGGTGGTTATGCATGGCATTGGCGAGACTTTTTTAGGACCGGTGACTGAGCGATCTTGCGCAAGTGCCGTGTTCTCTAGGCTTAAAATAGAGGCGCCCTATATTTTATATGTTGGTAATGATCGTTCACACAAAAACATAGAGCAGCTCATCAGAGCCTTTGGTCAGGCACGCACAGCACTTGCCAGTGGGCAATTAGTCTTGGCCGGCCCCACCTCGCCTCATCGAGGTTTAGTGCTGCGGCACATGGTTGAGGAGCTGGATCTGGACCGGTCAGTGAGGTTTTGTGCTAATCCTGATGATGCCACCCTAACGGCACTTTATGACGGCGCGCGGGCATTGGTTGTGCCCAGCCTTGTTGAGGGGTTTGGTCTGCCCGCGCTGGAGGCTGCCGCTCGGGGTACGCTGGTGATCGCCTCCGAGACGACACCCGTCAGAGAGTTTTTGCATGATGCGGTTTTGACGTTTAATCCGCTGGACGCAGACCAACTGGCCAATACGATCGTAGTTGCCTGGCATAACCAAAAAATCAGAACCACTCTCGGACAAAAAGGTCGCGCCTACGCACTGCGGCGCGATTGGCAAATGGTTGCGAGAGAGACGATCCAGTTGTACGAGCGTGCACAGGTTGGGAGGTTGCTGTGAGTCGGCCGCCCGGTCGATCGTTGGATGGCGTGCGCCGTACGCGCCAGCGCGCACCGCAGCCCGCCGCTGTCACGATCGATTACCCTGATTTGGGCGAGCTACTTGCGCCGGTTCAGGTCCAGATAGCTCCCACGGCAGCGGCTGAACAAGTGCAACAGGCTGTCGTCGAGCCGGCGCAAAGGAGTGTCTCGACCAAGGTCAGGTCACGCCCACAGCGTCTAAAAGTTGTACGACGTAGTCTCGTCAGGTCCGGGTTCTCTTGGTTTATTGTGGTGGCGATCCTCTCGTCAGGTGCGATTGGATTATTCTCGGTTGTCGAGGGAGGGCGTGCTGCGCAAGAGGAACTGGGCGGACAGGCGGCCCAAGTTCAGCAAGCTTTTGCGGCGGCCGCGAGCGCAATATCGAGCAACCAACCTGAGTTTGCTCTTGAGGCATTTGAAAGCGCTAACGACTCATTTTTTGAGATTCAAAAATCGTTGGACGACTTGTCGACATCTGTGCGTACAATCGTGGCAGTTCTGCCTGGTGATCCACTCTCCTCCGCGGATCAGCTGGCTGAGGCTGGGATCCACATTGCAACCGCGGGTCAGTCGCTGACAAAAGTGATGCAGGTTTTGGGTAATGTTGATTTATCTACCACGGTTGACTCATCCGTTTTAGCTGGGCGGACCGACTTGCAAGACCCGGACGCGCAATCAGCTGCTACAACCGGGAGCACAAGCACAGGCTCGTTAACCGACGCTCTTGTCGCGGTTGGTCCGGAGATTGATAGCATGGCGCGTGAGCTAACCGAGGCGGGGCGTTTAATCGTTGCGGCCGATACTCGGGGTCTACCAAGCTCGATAGCTGAGCCACTCAAGGAGGCACAGAGAGTTGCACCGGGTGTATTGCGAGAGCTTAATAGGGTTACAGGTTTGGTGTCCGTCTTGGCAGAACTTGGCGGCGCCTCGCGGGCTCGCACCTACGCCGTTGTTTTTCAGAACCCTAACGAGCTCCGGCCTACCGGCGGGTTTTGGGGGCAGATCGCTTTTGTCAAAATGCAGGCTGGTCGTGTAGAAAAACTTGATATCAAAAGTATTTATGATCCTGCCGGGCAAGTCCAAACACAACAGCAGGCGCCCGAGGGTCTCGATGTGATTAGTCCGTCTTTTGCTCTGCAAGACGCCAATTGGTTTGCAGATTTTGCAACATCGGCGCGCGTACTCATGGGCTTTTTGTCGGAGACGGGGGATCCACGTTTGGATGGGGTGATCGCACTTAATCCAAAAGTTGTCACTGATCTGCTGTCGCTGACCGGTCCGATTGACGTTGCCGCCCTGGATGTGCGGGTTAGTGAGGACACCTTTATTGATGAGGCGCAGTATGAGGTGGCCGATAAGGATCCTGAGCACGATCAGGAGTTTTTCCCTGGATTTGCCGAGAACTTTTTGCAGCAACTTTTTAGTCTTGACCAGTCAAAGGGGGTCGATGTCGTCCAGAGGTTTTTGGAGGCAGTCGCTCGCAAAGATGTGCAGTTCTTTTTTGGGGACGAACAACTCAGTGCCTTGCCCAACTCTCTTGGGGCTGCAGGCGCGTTGCCTATGGATGGTGATCTACTCGCACCTGTGTATGCAAACATTGGTGGTGGCAAGACCGACCAGTATATTAGAGAGGGGCGCTCCCTGGATCTGCGAGTCATGGATGAGGTGGTCCGGCATGAGCTAACGATAACGCGGGCTGATACGCGAACCGACCAGTACAAAGACCGCGATAACCGCTCATATATGCGGATCTACGTACCCGAAGGAGCCCAGCTGGTATCTATGAGTGGTTTGGACACCGATCTCAAGGCGCTCTCGGCGCATACCTGTGATGACTGTCAGGCCGCCTATGGTACGCCCCTTGAGGAGCACGTTGATTGGGAGCCTAACACAAACACCAAGATCTATGACGAGGCGGGTCATCGTGTTTTTGCCAACTGGATTACGCTTGGTCCCGGCGAGGAGCGAGTAGTGCGCGTCGTGTACGACGTTGCACGTAGTCATGTAGTGCGTGATGGGACGTTGACGCTCAATCTTTGGCGGCAGCCCGGGAGCGGGGACATCCCTGTGGACCTGACGGTTCATCCGGATGGGGGAGTTAGGTACGTTACGGGGGCGCAGTTACATGACAATCTCTATATCCAGCGGTTGGTTTTAGATCGTGATCGTGTGGTAGGAGTATTGCTTGAATGATTAAAAAACACTCGCACGCGGGAACCATTTTGACCTCGGCCGGAATTATCGGGTTTTTTTCGCTTATCTCGAGGTTGGTTGGGTTGGTTCGTGACCGGATGTTGGCCGGGACGTTTGGAGCGGGGGACTTGCTCGACTCGTACTACGCCGCCTTTAAAATCCCGGATTTTTTGAATAATTTACTGGTTGTGGGCGCCGTGCCGGCTGCATTTGTACCGGTTGTTGGGGGCATGATCGCAAAAAATCGCGGGGGGGATGCTAATCGAGTAGCCAGCGGAGTACTTAATCTGCTGACGATTACGATGATAGTTTTGTCAGGCGTAGCCCTTATCTTTGCTCCCGCCTTAATGCAGGTTGTTGCTCCCGGGTTTAGTGAGGCGCAGCAGGTTATGACCGTTCAGCTAACACGTATCATGCTGTTGTCGCCAATAATTTTTGGTATTGCAAGCGTAGTATCGTCATACCTCAATACAACCAAGCGCTTTGTGGCCTACGCCATAGCACCGGTCATGTATAACATTGGTATTATTGTCGGCATCACGTTTTTTGTCCCATGGTTGGGTCCAATCGGACTGGCCTGGGGGGTTATTTTGGGCGCCGTGCTTAATCTGTTGGTTCAGTTGCCGGCGCTCTGGCGTGCAGGGTTTAAATACTCCTTTACCGTGTCGCTCAGGGATAAAGGGGTGCTCAAAGTGCTGCGACTGGCCGGTCCACGGGTTATAAGTATTGCGGCCATGCAAATTAATTTGATCGTTATCACCGCCATCGCCACTTTTTATCAAAGCGGAACGGTCTCGTCCTACAACTTGGCCTTTAATATGCAAAGTCTGCCACTTGGTTTGATTGGACTCTCGTTGGCTACGGTGTTATTTCCGTATTTAGCCGAGGCAGCCTCACACAATGACTCGGAGCGTTTTATTAGCCACCTGGTGGGTGCGCTGCGTCAGCTGTTTTTTTTGATCGTGCCCATGAGTGTAATCTTGATAATTTTACGAGTCCCGCTCGTGCGTCTGGTGCTGGGGACCGGCGCCTTTGACTTTACGGATACGTTTACGACAGCGGCTGCCTTGGGGGTTTTTGCGCTATCACTGTTTGCACAGAGTGCGGTTCCGCTACTGGCCAGGGCCTTTTACTCCATGGAAGACACACGGACTCCCGTTATGATCAGCATTTTTTCGGTGGTTGTGAATATCGTAGCTGCCCTCCTGCTGGCGCCGCGGCTGGACATCATGGGTCTGGCGGCAGCTTTTTCGCTGGCCGCCATCGTAGATTTTGTATTACATATTATATTTTTACGCTCGCGGCTTGGCTCGTTAAGAGACACAGAACTGGTCCTGTCGATTGGGCGGGTGACTATAGCCGCGGCCGCGGCTGGGGGTGTAACGCTTGGTATCATGCTCTGGTTGGAGCGCGTTTTGTCACTCACGAGCGTAGTTGAGGTTGGGGTTGTGATAGCCGCGGCCGCGTCCGGTGGTGTTGTCATTTATGGTCTGGTTCATTGGCTCCTCAAAGGACAAGAGTTTAAAGAGGTACTTGCTACCTTGCGCAAGAAAACAGGCTAGCGTACAAGTGTCACTATGAG
>JAUYIX010000091.1 GCA_030688115.1 bacterium | reverse complement strand
CGGGGCTGAGGGTGTTGGTGTTAGTCGCCAAAAAAGTCATCTGGCGTTTTTGCATGACGGGTGTACCCGCAAAGCAGTCAAAAAACAAGTTGTCACGACAGAGGTAGATTCCCTGAGCATCCTGCGGTTTTGGAAACAATTTTTGCGAGCAATCTACGAGCTGATCGACGACATTTTGACCCTCACAACGTGGCGCGGCAGCCGCTACCAACACCTGAGACTGTTTTTTCTTGAATCCAAAGTCGAGAATATCTGGATTGCCGGCGCCCCTTGGTTTTGAGGTAACCGTAATCTGGGCAGGATCTGTGCCGTTGGCGTTGTGCTTCTCTGCAAATGGACCAACAAAGAGCGGATCAGGAGCAGCGTCGAGATCAACCTCGTAGGTACCCGGTGGCAGCCAACAGTAATCACGGCCAACGCCACCCAACTTAAAGTCGCCGGCAGAGCACTTGCTCGGGTCAACCGGGGTCTTGGTAGAACCGGAGACGCTAAACAATTTGTAAGAGGTATTAAAGAAGGGTGCTCCTTCTGCAGAGGTTTCCCCGGCGGTTCCACCACCGTACTCATTGTTGTGGTCTTTATCTAAGTAGGCTCTAATCAGCAATACGCCGTTGCTCGAGGTGCCCGTGTACCCAAACTCTGTCGTTGCACGACTGCCGAGAGAGACAGCTACCTTGATCGGGTTCACCCCGCTAGGGTTAAACGCCGACTTAAGTGGCCCGGCCAGCCCGGCCGTATCACCATTAAATTTGACGGTGTAGTTGCCCGCTGGAAGTCTACAAAAGTCACGCCCGACGCCACCTAAGTGTCCACTGTTGTTACAGACCGGGTAGTTTAAATTGACCTGTTGTCCGGTCGCATCATTTGTAACGTCGTAGTCTGCCGAAATAAAGTAGGCGCCCTCAGAGCTCGGATCGTTAGGTTTTGACGCGTCGCCGTACTCACCGTCGCCGTTGTCGTCATAAAAAGCTCGGATCTGCAAGGTAACCGCAGTCTGCGTGTATCCAAAGTCGATGATACTTGGTGTGCTTCCGCCGGTCGGTTGCGGTGTAACCGTGACCAGCGCTGGGTCGTCGCCGTTTCCGTTGTGCGTTTCTGCAAAAGGTCCGCCGTATACAGCCGAGTCAGGGTTTGGATCAATATCTACCTCGTAGGTTCCAACGGGGACCCAACAGTAATCACGGCCCACACCCCCAAATTTAAAGTCACCTGCAAAGCATTTGCTCGGATCAACCGGTACTCGGGTAGAACCGTTTACTTTAGAGAGCTTGTAGGTTGTGTCATTAAAAGGCGTACCCTCGGCCGACGTCTCACTGTGCGCACCCGTGGCACCGTACTCAGCGTTGCCGTCCAGGTCGACGTACTTGCGAATTAAGAGCACACCATTACTTGGAGTCCCGGTGTAGCCAAACTCAACGATCGGTTTTGGCCCGCTATTTACCACAACACGGGTAACCGGGTTTACGCCAGCGGTATTATAGTTTGATTGAATCGGTCCCGTAAGCCCTTCTGTATCACCATTAAAGGTCACCGCGTACGAGCCTTGCGGCAGCGTACAGAACTCACGTCCAACGCCGCCCAAGTGTCCGTTGTTGTTACAGATTGGGACCAGATCAACCTGTTGACCGGTTGCCTCATTAACGATGTCGATATCCGCGCTAATAAAATAGGTCCCCTCAAAGCTAGGATCATCGGGCTTTGTCGCATCGCCGTACTGTCCATCTCCGTTATCATCATGAAAAGCCCTAATTTGCACCTGTGTAGCGCTACCCAAGGACTCGATATCCCCAGCATCCTCAACGGCTTGCTCTTGGTCCCCTGTCTCAATCGCGACTTGAGTATCCTGTGCGGACTCGCGAGGTGCCGTCACAAATGTTGCAACACCTCCACCAAACACAAAAAAACCGATAACGATTACTAGGAGCAGGATGCCCACAATAGCAAGCAGTATGAGTGCCTTGGTTGAACGGATGCTGTTAGACATGTTTTTGGGAAATATTTAACCTATGGCAAATACTAGCATACCCGGTGCACCACACTAAACAAATACCCCGATCGACGTTCGACCGGGGCTAGTGCTGAATTTATTTACGTGCGCGTTGTCGCCGGCGCCGCATATAACAGCCTTTACAGATTGGCCGCGTGCTAGCGCGATCGAGATACGACGCAACCGGGCGGAGCTCGTCGCAGAGCTCGCATGTCCGGACCGGGCCCTCATACTCGCGCTGTCGGCAACGGCTACAGATTGGCAGGCCGGTCACCTCAGAGCGCCTAACGATGATGCGCTCCTCTTTGCACCCGCTGCATTTCTTTTTTTTGGGCTCATATACAAGCTCGAGATAGCATCCTCTGCACAGCGGTGGATCCGCATAGTGCAGAACACACATCTCGCCACAGTTATCGCACTCCTCCAGCGGGCGCGCGGGCAAGTTAACCAGCTTGCTGTAGCAGTTGCCGCACCACGGGCCCTGGTCGGTTTTGAGTGCGGGTATTCCGACAAACCCACACTTTGCGCAGACTTTGCGCTTAGGGGGTCGGCGCTTTTTCTTGCAGTTACTACAGATGCGTCCTTGCGGCCCGCGAAACTGCAGCCTTTTTTGCTCGTTGCAATCAGAACACTTACCAATCGGCAAGCGAGAGTATGGTATTGGCATTGTTCTCCCTCTCGACCACAAAATGTAAATGCCCCCGATGCGTGGTCCGGGGGCGGGTTAAACTTTAGTCACCACCTGGCCTAGAGCGGGCTCTTGACCGGCAATGGCATCCCAGCAGCTTTGCCAGAAGACCTGCTCCCACTCCAGTATGTCGCGACAGATAGGTCTTTCTATCATCCAGCTAGGGAGGGCCGGCAAGTATGGGACGATCTTGCCATCCTTGTGGCACACGTACGCAGTGGTAACCGCACACACGAACCACTGCATCAGCATCAAGTGCCGATCCAGCTCGTCCCCCTTTACCGGCTGGATTGTGCCGTACGTGATGACCCCGCTGATCGGCCAGCTATCCTCCAGCCTTACGATACCCTTTATCGAATCTGGCTGCGGAGTAAAAGTTTTGGCAGAGATAAACGACACCCGCCGGTTTTCGAGCTCGCCCTTAACGTTAATGGAGGCGATGTAGGGTATACCCCCGAGCATCGGCTCAAGAATTGATTTATATCCCATGACGCCACCTCCTGATAAAATGAACGATGTCATGAGTGCTAGCATACATATGGAGACAATTCAATGGCGCGCGTTGTGATAGCCGCGATCGGTCGCGATCGCGACGCTAATCGCACTTGCTGCTGGAATAACTGCCTGGGTTATCTTAAACGTGTCAGGGTAAGAACTGCGCGTACAACCTTTTTAGGTCTGTAATAGAGCCTTCAAAAACTCCGGCTTGGTTGGGACCTTGCCTTTAAAAACTACCGCTCCATTAATCAGCGTTGTCGGGATGGCATAGATCCCGTGCTTTTGGGCCAGCTCAAGACCCTCGCCGGACTCGACAGTGAGCGGGCGATATTCAAAGTCGGCCTCTTTTTTGGCGAGGACCTCTTTATAGAGTTCGTCGGCTCGCGGGCAAATCGGGCACCAAGGTGCTTTGAGTAAAATGACGACGGGTTTTGAGTTAGGGGTCATGGTGCTTATTGTCAACGCGGTTGAGATTGGGGGCGTGGTCGATCGGTCAGCTTACGGAGCTTGGCAGCAAAATCAGCCACCGAGGGCAAACCTACGGCCTGGCCGTTTAAAAGGTAAATCCGGCAACGCAGACCGTACGTAGCATCGTTTGGTTCTCCAAAAAGATCCCGATCATTGATCATAAAGGTGGGAGAACCGACAAACTTGGATTGCTCGGCCTCGGCCTGTGTTTTGATCTCCTGCATCTCAATCTGCACGTCCCGTTGCATCCCCAAACTCTGCGCGGCCTGCTTGAGCGCATCAAACGCGTCGAGATAGTTGGGACAACCTTTAAAGTACAAAAGCCGGATGTGCATATGTGGGTAAAGTGTAACGCCGATCATGGTATACTCCTAGCCACTAAAGCACTTCCTAGTGCATGACGCTCTCGACCTCGAGGGCGTCGTGTGTTTATGGTCGTACGTCACCACGAGCTACGGTTGATCTCAACATAGGCTGAACACTTTTTGGGGTTGCTGCGGTTGGCGAGACTTTGCTATCGGTGGCGTCCCTCGGCTAGACAGGTATACTTGGGCAATGGCGGAGTTCAAACAATTTTTGAGTGCGCTGCGTGAGCCGGTAAGCGCTGTCGAGATCAAGGACGGAACGGGTATGGTTGGGACGGTTGGCGATGTGCACACGGTGGTGTTGCGTACGGGCGGTGCGCTACATGCTCTGACCGCGATCTGCACCCACCAGCGCTGCGTTGTGGTCTTTAAAAGTGAGACCACGAGCCTCGATTGCCCCTGCCATGGCAGTCGGTTTAAAGTGGACGGGAGTGTCCTGCGCGGCCCCGCAGAGAGTCCGCTTGCGAGCTACCCGGTTGAGGAGCGGGACGGGTTTGTCTGGGTCAAGCGGTAGTTTGCCAGATCAAGGCAAGTGGAGCTTATTTTAATTGTATCAATCTTGATACAATTAGGCTCTCTTTTTGATACAATTATCCTATGCTGCAAAGGAGCTATTTGCGCAGCAGTTTTGGTTTGCCGCGCAAAACTACTTTTTGTCTTGACGGTTTTTTTGGGCGGCGAGGTCAACTCCCTGCCAGGCTAATTCAAAAATCATAACCATCATGTCATGAATAGTCTTGTCCTCGATAATGGTGGCAGCGAGTGTGCCGCGCGTGAAGTTAATGATTGAAACTTTGTTTTCAGCATAAATAGTAATGTCTGCTTGATATGGAAAAACTTTGTTAGAAATGTTTCGTATTTTTGGCCAAACTTTTTTTGAGACGTACTTGTATACCGTTTCGTTATAGTTAATATCAACTTCGGTATCAGGTAATATCCCTCGTGCCGTAACCCCAATTTTTTCTTTGCGTTTTACGTAGTCACGGATAAATTTTTCTGGGAGAAACTTTACTAACTCCGCCGTATTACTCCAAGCTAGCATTTCGTATGCTTTTTTGCCGGCAACATGATCGCTATATACCTGAAGTACACCGTCCCGTCCTTCAAAAAAACGAACGATGGGCTTATTGGCAGAGTGTTTATAGAGCCCTTCGAGGATGGGCAAAAGATCCTGCGTAGACTCTAGTTGTCGTTTGGCAATGGTAATGCGCGACTGGGCGTAGCGCTCGACGTTGCGCGGGTTCTCAACCTGGTAAAAAAGCTTGTTGCGTTTTTCGACCTCACTGACGAGCCCTTTTATCGCCAGGTTATCCAACACCTTATATACCGTCGAACGATTTAACGCTGTTTCTTCCGCTACTTTAGACGGAAAGCCTCCTCCCAAGCTCAGCAGGGCTGCGTACACTTCCGCCTCCTTATTGGTGAGGCCAGATTTTTTGAGCTTTTTTGCGATGTTTTGATCCAGCTCTGCCATAGAAAGTAAGTATATCTCGCTTATTAACTTTTGTCAACTGTAACGAACAAAAGTTGTCTACTACGTACTTTTTGGCTTAGTAAAGGTACTTAACAACACTTTCTTTGGTAGTTTCTAGTATCAAAGTCTATGAGTAATGCTACAAAGGCTGGCTCTAATCAAAAGGAGCATAGTTCATTTCCAAACTAACTGTGGCAAAAACCCCGTCCTCAACAAAAGGAGACTGACATGTCCAATCCCAAGGTGCTGTTTGTGACGCCCGCTCAGGAGAACGATGTCAACTGGAACCCGATCCGCATGAGCCCCAACCTGGGAGTGTGGTTCCTGGCCTCGTACTTGCGCCTCAAGGGCTACTACGTGCGCTGGCTGGACGAGACCACCCGCAGGGGTGGCCGCCAGAATCACCAGCTCTGCCACCGTTCGATCAAGCTGGCCCGCAAGCCAGGTGAGATCGAGCAGGTGCACGAGCAGCCGGTCAGCGGCACTCTCGCCGAGCACATCCAGAAGAAGCAGCAGGACTTTGAGCGACTCTCCCCCGCGGAGTTTGTCGCCGAGTACTCTGCCTTCCGGGTGATGGGCGAGATCAACCGGACCGTGGTGCGTACTGGCACGCCCGTACACAACACGCTCGTCGAGATCGAGAAGGAGCTCGCTAGCGGCGGACCGATCATCATCGGGATCCCGCTGCCGGCGATTGCCAACTCCGTCTCGGCGCTCAGGCTCGGAAAGACCATCAAGGACAACTTTGGCGACCGAGCCAAGGTGATCTACGGTGGCCAGACCATTACGGCGCTCCCGGGAGAGATTCTCAAGAACAACCCCTGGATCGACCTGTTGGTCTGCGGCGATGCCGTGAGCACGATCGAGCGCGCCATTCAAACGGCGCTCGACGGTTCGGCCAAGATCGTCGTCAACGAGTGCGGGGTGCAGGAGGATATCACCATGTATCCTCTCTTGGACCCGACGCTGCTAGAGGAGAATGAGTACCCGCTGCGACCCAACCACACGTTCGATACGTGCGGTCGCAAGTGGGTGGACTTCATGCTCTCCAAGGGGTGCGGACGCAGCTGCGAGTTCTGCGGCGTGTCTGGGATTCCTAAGGGCGAGAAGGTCTACTCGGCGATCCCGCTGGAGACGCTCGAGCGCCAGCTCAAGCTCTTCAAGAAGGCGGGCATCACCGAGCTCGTGATCCAGGACGACGCGGTCTTGTCGAACAAGCTTCTGCCCAAGGCGGTCGAGCTGCTCAAGCGGCACGGCTTCTACTGGCAGAACAACGGCGGCATTGAGTACGAAAAGCTCAGTGCTCCCGTTGTCGACCAGTGGTGCGAGTACAACCGGTCCGGCGAGGGACGCGTGACGTCGCTCTACGTACCCTTCAATCCACGCGAGTGGAACGAGGGACAGAGCGCCGCCGTGACCCAGACCGATCGGTACCCGTACCAGGTCGAGCTGCTCCGGCAGCTGCGTGACTCCGGAGTCTACGTGTTTAGCTCCGAGATCATCGCGCAGCCGACCGAGCCGAGGGAGGTCGAGGGCGCTGACACCGCCCGCTACATCGACCTCATCAAGGAGGGTTACCTCGATCAGGCCCTCACGTTTTCAGCCACGGTCCTGCCGGGCACAAAGTGGTGGTGGAAGCACCAGAACCTCATCGTCAGCAAGTCTGACCTCGTGGGGTTCAGCCTCTTTGCCACCCACCACCGCACGCACCACATCGAGGACCCGCGCGCGATCGAGCGCTGGGTCGTTGAGCGCAACAAAGCGCTCAACTCGGTGCAGGGTGCATACGCCTGGGGCACGGCGTTTCCCAACGTCGGACCGCAGGTGGGTGAGTGAGCCCAGGCAGTAGAGTCGCTCGCAAGTAGCGACCGCTAGAGTAGCTGCGCAATGCTACAACTGGCCAACCGGTAACACCTGGTTGGCCTTTAACTTTATTTATTTTTTTAGTAAACGTGCCTGCCATATAGTTATCCTAGACGATTCTTTATCGCACTAGGCCTTTAGCGCCGTGCGTACAATCGCGGCAAAAATCCTTGCATTAAGACTGGCGCTACCCACCAGCACACCCGCTACCGATTTTTGCTTTAAATACTCGTGGGCCGTCGCATCATCAACACTACCCCCATACAGCACAGGCACATCAATAATCCGATGTATCTGTTGTGCTGCCATTGCCACGTAGTCAGGATCTGCCGGTTTGCCAGAACCAATAGCAAATAGCGGCTCAAACGCAATCAGTAGGCGCGCTCTCTTAGCGGGAGATATCCTCGAAACATGCCGCAATTGTGCTCGTAACTCCACAGTGGCAGCGGATACTGTGCGCTTTGTGGTACCGACAGCCAGTATCGGCCTAAGTCCGGCAGCCAGCGCCGCATCAACCTTGCGATTTATCACTTTTTGATCCTCCAAGTTGTGCAGCCTCCGCTCGCTATGTCCAACCATCACATACCGTAGCCCCAAGTGCCTGAGCATCTCGGGAGATATTTCACCGGTAAATGCGCCGGATTGCTCCCAAAAAACATTTTGTGCCGCGAGTGAGACTTTATTTGCAATGTGCGCAAGTGGATGCAAAAACAAAAATGGAGCAGCAACGATGATGCGTTCTTTTTTGGTCCCACCAGGCAAGTGTTTTTCAATATTGCTAAGTAACCGTTCTGCATCTAACAACTTTGTGGGGTTCATTTTCCAATTGGCTACGACGTATTTCATGGCTTGGATTGCTCCCACATGGCATCAAAAATATTGCGCAGCATGGTCACAACATATTGGTCCTCGATTAAGATCGCGAGTGGCGCTTTTGGTTGCCAGATAATTACTCTGTTTGCAAAAAGTTGAAAAGAACTGGAAAAAGGTTTTACCCTTGTGAGCAACCTTGTCTCACGGAGCTCCTGGCGGTTGGTTCTTTTTAGCTCCTCTACCTCTTTGCTCGGCAAAAGTAGTGTGCGGATACGGATACCTTTAGCTACACGCCGTTTAATCCAGTCTCGCTCAGCCTTCCAAGAGATAAAGCCGATAAAATCTTTGGCCGAACCACAAAACTGGGACTCGTATTTTTCTTCTTCCAGGATTTGGTTAAAGGCGCGTAAAAATTGCTTTTGACCGGCGAGTAGCTTGACCTTAGCGGGCCCCTCCCCTTGCCTAAAGAGCTGGAGTAAATCCGGCATGTCCGAGACAAACTCCTGTTTAACCCCCTCCAGGGCCCGCTCTTTTTGCCGTAGTTTTTCGAGCACCGTTGAGGGTGGTTCTACCGAGACCGTGCGGCCATATGACTCTCCGGAAACACGCGCCAGACCCATCCGCTCCAGCGATTGGACAAGTTTGTATGCGTTTGGCCGTGCGATATCAAGGTTCTCGGCAATGGCAGAGACGGTACTTGGCCCCAGCTGTAGTGCGGTGGCATAAGCCAATGCATCGTTATCGCCAAGTCCCAGTTGGCGTAAAGCTTTGTATAACGGCTTACTAATTTGGCTTGTGGGTCTCATAGCTTAACTAAGTCAAGTACGATAATAACACGTATACGTATAATATACAAGTTTGTTACTTTTGGCTTTGTAAAGCTGCAAAATCATTGACAGCAATATAATACTATGCTAAATAGATTTGTGCATATGACTCACAAACTAAAGAAGTTCAAGAAAATAGTCGTCTTAGACAGCGTAATTTTTTACCCGGAGCACCGGTCTATTTTGAAGCAGCTCGCCGACGAGATCGTCGAGTATCCATCCAGTCTGCCTGAGTCGCTGGAGCGGCAGTACGTCGACAACCCCGAGATGTTCAAGGACGTGCGCTGCTATACCGAGCTCGGCAAAGAAAACTCTACCTCGCAGCTCTTACAAAATCGTATCGAGGGGGCCGACGCAGTGATTAGTTGCTGGACCTGCATACCCGACGAGCTCTTACGACTCAACCCGCAGCTTAAACTGATAGTGTTTTGGACCCACGAAAAAGAGCACCGCCTCAACGTCAAGCTGGCCGAGGAGCTCGGTATTACGGTAACCAATATCCCGGATTACGGCACTGACGCTGTGGCCGAGGTTGTCTTTGCGGGGCTGCTAGAGCTACTTAACAAAAATTATGTAGAACAACGTGCGCCTACGACACCCAATGAGCTAGCGCTTTCTGTCATGCGTGAGTTGTTCCGCCGATACCGCCAAATCGACCGCAACGAAAAGTATACCCGCGCGGGTAAGTTTGTGCATCATTTTCATAAGCTCGGTAAAATAATCTTTTCTTTTGAGGATAAAGATCTCG
>JAUYIX010000057.1 GCA_030688115.1 bacterium | reverse complement strand
AAAGGTCTGTGGAGAGATTGCCGCAGGCCAGGTAGAACCGTTAGGTTGAGCGGCCTTGGTTGCGTCGTCTCTACATTGTTCTCCCGGTATCTGGAACACGTAGGCCTGAGCATCAAACGTCCGCACCTCGAGGGCGTGGGCCGTGCTCGTATCCGCGTTGGTACAAGTGTAATCGATGGTAAAACCGGTCCCCGACTGACCGTCGTAGGCACTTGGATCGCCCGGATTGTGCGAACTTACACAGCTTTGTACCCAAGGGATATTAGTGCCGCCCGTAAGTCGCTTAGCTCCCCCCTCCTCTTGAATCCGTGCAAAGCGATCAAGTAGTAGGTAGCCATCATCCGTCTCACCAACCAGACTTGTCGCGATTTGTGATCCGGCGCCACGTGTAAAGTAATAGATTAACCCACCGCCCGCACCAATAATAACAAGCAAAATGACGATTATGAGTATATAGCGTGCTCGCTGCGACATGTTCCCCCTTTAAAAAGTTAGTTAGACTGTCCAGCGAGCTTCCCTAGGAAGTTGAGAAGCATCGTGCACACTATGCAATGTTTGTGAACAAACCGCAATGCCGCGTGTGGAAAAGCTACCTGCTCCGTAGAGGTCGGATTGCCAGGGAGAGAGCAAAAAAGACCGCCATGACCACCACAATGGTCGGTCCCGTCGGAGCAGCCAGCCAGACGCTGCCGTACAGTCCGACCACCGCACCCGCAATCGCAATAATCACCGAGACTGCGAGCATAGTGACAAAGGAGCGACTCACGTTTTTGGCAGCTGCAGCCGGCATAATAATAAGTGGCCCCACCAAAATGATACCCACAAGCTTTATCCCCACGGCAACGGCAATCGCCATAAAAACCATAAAAATCAGCTCGTAGAGCCACACTCGCACACCATGAACCTGCGCTAAATCACGGTTAAGCGCTAATTGCAAAAGAGGCCCAAGCAAGAGTCCAAAAACAACTACTACCAGGACAACAAGTACTGTGGCCACCCACACATCGCTGGACGTAACCGCCAAGATATCTCCACACAAAAAAGCATCGAGATTGACACGCACCCCTTTGAGCCCGCCGATAATCAACACACCAATGGCTACCGCCGTGGAGTAAAACACCCCGATTATCGTATCGAGTGCCAGTATTTTACGCAGTGCCAGAGCACCCATACCCAATGCGATTAAAACACTAAACACTAATACGGCCCATAAGGGATCTACACCGATTAATAACCCGAGTGCGATGCCGGTTAAGCTGGCGTGCGCAATAGCATCGGCAAAAAATGACATCCGCCTGATAACAACTACGGTGCCCATACTGCCGGCCGCAAGCGCAAACAGAACCCCAACGACGAGTGCTCGCAAAAATAAGTCGCTTCCTAAAATGCTCATGCGTGTCGATGGTGCCTAAAGGGCTTAATTAGCTTGCCATGCGTGTGCTCGATGACCTCCTCGGTTAAAACGGTATGCGGAGCCCCAACACAGGTCATACGCTTGTTTAAACAAACGGCCTGATCGGCATATTGATAGACAACATCAAGATCATGCGAGACAAACACGATCGTAATTTTTTGTTCGTCCGCCAATTTTTTGATGAGATTATAGAGCGTCTCCTCTCCTCCGATGTCGATGCCTGTCGAGGGTTCGTCCAAAACAAGTAACTCAGGTTGCCGCGCCAGCGCCAGAGCCACCAGTACGCGCTGCAACTCGCCGCCTGACAACACACCCAGCTGTTGCGTCCAAATATCGTCGGCGCCAACTCGCCGCAGCAATGTGCGCGCCGCATTGTCGTTGCGACTGCTAAAGGCTGATCGACCCAGTCGGATCCTAAAAAGCTCACGCACCGTCAGAGGAAAACTCCGATCAAAGTCAAAGTATTGCGGGACATAACCAACCGCCGCCGGAGATGCCAACTTGATTTGTCCGGTATAGGGGTGTAAGCCCAAAATTGCCTTGAGCAGTGTGGATTTGCCCCCACCATTCGGGCCAATAATTCCTACGATCTCTCCGGCTTGCACACTAAAAGAGACGTTCTCAACCAGTGTTGTGCCTCCAAGCGATACGCTGACGTCGTTAAGCTGCAACGCGGGACTGTTCATGCCAGCAGCTTAGCGCTTACGTGTGATCTTGGGTAGTTTTGTCACAATGAGCGCAGCCAAAAGTGCCCCAAACATGCCCAGGGTCAGATCATTGACCGTGTCAAAACCGTCACCTAACCGGTTGCTCCCCGTTAAAATGTCTTCTAGGTACTCGGCCAGCTCATAAATAACTTGACCGACAACACTCAGGGCGAACCCGTATATGAGTAACTCAAATCGAGCGTGTTTGCTGTGGCCGTGGCGCTCAAACAAAGAGCGCACTAAGCCGGTCGTGATGATCGCAGCCACAAACCCGCCCGTGAGGTGCAGTATCTGGTCGTACCAGTCAAAACGGCTATAGAGATGGCCCATGTCACCGGTGGCATCGATCGCAAGCTGCACCATAATGATCAATGCGGCCGGTCCCAATGTCATGTTGAGCCCCATTTTATTGATCATCACCTGGACAATCTCCAGCGCACCCCAAATCGCTACCGCCTGAATAATCATGCCTTTCCAGGTAAAGTCGGGTGTAATACCTAAGACGCCCGTTACGCCCAGGATTTCTATAAACAGTATCAGCGCAAAGCCTATCCGCGCCGGCCAAAAACTATGGATGAACCGCATGCTGTTAGTCTAAGTGATTTGGGGCGCACTTGACAACCTGGACAATATCTTTTAAAACATCGTAAGTCGGAAATGAATAAGGAGTGTGATGTATGCCAATTTGTCGCTCGTGCGATGCCAGGTGCGATGCGGTTGATCAACACGAGTCATGGTGCCCGACCGTAAATGGTCAAGGCGTTCGGGACTTCCGTATGGGCCATTTCCACGGTCGAACCGGCCAAAAGCCCGTGGCTAAGCCCTCGGAAATTTACCGTAAGGGTTACGAGAAAGGCCAGCAGCTAGCGAAAGATAACGCCGACATACCCAAGCCGGCCTCGATTGTAACCAACGTTTATTATTAGCTGCGGTCGGCATTTATAGCCAAACCGCACTCACCCCACCCGGCACATCCCAATAAAACACGCTATCAATCTCGGTGGCGTGTTTACCCTGGCTGGGGAGGAAGGATTCGAACCTTCGAATGGCGGCTTCAAAGGCCGCTGCCTTACCACTTGGCGACTCCCCATCGGTGCTCAAGACTACCTGAGCCTACCTTAAATTGCGAGTTTGTTCATCCTAGTCAACTACCTGACCGCCCAACAGCGAGAGTGCCAGATCGGTTAAAGGCTGCTCCTCCCCGGCCTGAGTCCGGTTGAGCATGGCCTGTTTGCGCTGGCTATACATTTTTTTGTCTTGCTCGGAGAGCTCAGACTGCAACACGCAGGCCAGCATGATTTTTTTATTGAATCGCTGCTCTAAAATCTCCTCGATCAGGCGCCGATTATTGATCGACATAATGCGATCGCGATGAAAAGCATACTCAACCACAAACCAAGCTTTTGCTCCGTCGACTTTAAGCAGCACGGCACTTTTGAGTAAGCTGCCGATCCCAATATTTTTTTGTCGTACGTGGGCGAGCGCCTCTGACCAGCCGGCGATGAGCGTCTGCACAAATGATTCGTCGACAGGCTCCAGCTCCACCGCCGGCGCCGACTGCAATTGAACCGACTGCGGTTGAGAGGTTGCGGCCGTCGTCTCCTTGTTCACTTTTTTTGGTCTAACGACCGGCTCGGGTGGTCTAACGACCGGCTCGGGCACCGCATGTCGAGCAGGCGTGCTTTTAGGAACCAGCGCACAGAGCTGGATGGAGGCGACCTCTAAGGGTAGCAGCGCGACCGATGTTGTACGCATCTCTAACGCCGCCTGATTGAGTAAGCGCACCGCTTGGACCACAACCGTCTGAGAAATTGCCCGGCCTAACTCCGCCACTTGGGCACGTTGTTCTGCCGTTAAATATGCTGCACTCTCGGTCATCACGTCGGTATTGATTTGTGCCAGCAAAACCAGGCGCATGTAACGGACGAGCCCACGCGCAAGTTGTGTCAGATCGCTCCCCTCGCGGTAGCTGTTGTGCAACCCCTCAAGCATGCGCTCTACATCACCATCTGCGAGTGCCCGAGCCCAATGCTCATAGCGATGCTGAGGCGGAATAGCCAATACGGTCCGCACTGCCCGAGCGGTAATATTTTTTGAGGTAGCCGCTGAGACGACGTCCAATAAACTAAGTGCATCACGCGCGCCGCCCTCGGCCAGTGCCACGATCAGATCAAGGGCCTCATCCTCGATCGTGAGTTGTTCTGCCGTGGCCACGTGCTTGAGCGTTTGCTGCAGGGCGGTCGTCGAGAGAGCCCTAAAAGTAAAATGTTGAACACGCGATATGATCGTCGCGGGAATAGCGTGCGCCTCGGTTGTGGCCAAAATAAACAGGGCGTGCTCGGGTGGCTCTTCGAGAGTTTTGAGGAGTGCATTAAAGGCTTCCTTAGTGAGCATGTGCACCTCATCGATCAAATAGACTTTTTTACGCCCGGCGCTTGGTGCAAAGCGTACTCGCTCGCGAAGCTCTCTAATCTCATCGACTCCCCGATTAGAGGCGGCGTCGATCTCGATAAGGTCAAGTTCTTTTGCTCCAATCGCTCTGATACAAGCCTCGCAGGTATTGCAGGGTTCTCCCGTTACAAGCGTGCCCTCACGCACACCGTCGCAATTGACGGCGCGTGCTACCAGTCGCGCAACGGTGGTTTTACCGGTCCCGCGCGGTCCGGAAAAAAGATAGGCATGCCCGATCAGTCCACGCTTAAGCGCCTCCTGAAGAGTCTTTGTAACTCGCTCCTGACCGACCACATCCGCAAACGTCTGCGGGCGGTATGTTCTGTAGAGTGCCTTACCCATGGCGATCGACTATGGTAGCACAGCTCGATGCCTAAAGGCCCAAGCGCGATTGGCAAAGTAGCTGCTAAAGCCTACAAAACCAATTAAGACAAGCTTGATCAGTATGTCCTCTTGCGGGCCGACCAGCCGCTCAAGTGGTAACAACAATCCCAGCGGCAAGCCCACCTCCTGAATAACATAGCTGATTGCGGCAATCACAAAGTACTTAATAAACTCGGAGTGCATTTTTTCTCGCGATTTTATTCTAAACGTAAAGTATTTGTGCCAGATAAAGTTATGCAAAATACCGAGTAAAACGCTAAAAATATTAGCGCTGACAGCGCCCATGCCCCATAAACGCGTCAAGATTAAAAAAGCCCCAAAATCAACCGCTGCGCCTAATAGTCCGACAACGACATAGCGCGTAAGCTCCCAAAACGTATGCCGCGTCACTGTGTCTCGCTATCTTCTCCGTTAGTGACCGGGATTGCACGCTCATTATCTGCATCGTACTCAGTGGCTGTGACATCATCATTTTGTTGGGCGGCTTGGTGTGCCAGTTCTACCAGACGTGAGTCATCAGCAGGCTTTATAATATTCTCGATCGCGGCCCAGGTTGCGCTGCCCGAGCTTGGGATAACTAACGTGATCTCATCGCCAGGCAGACCTTTAAAATAGGTCACCGATGCGAGCAGCACTCGGTAGTTTTTGGCGCCCACGCTCACGCGATACTCTCCGCGCTCATCTCTGGCCAATAGACCCCTAACCGTTTTACGATCAATCGGGCCGATTTGTTTATAAATAAAGCTTCCATCCTCAACGATTGTGAGCTTGAGTGTGTCCCCCTCCACTAACTTTGACTTGGAGGCGTAGTTCGCCGGAATCGGGTAGATCTTTTTATCCGCACCAATCATTGACTGTCCATCAAAAATGCCCTCAACGACCGAGTGCTCTCCCGTTGAGCCGACGTTAAACTGGCGGCGCGTCCGGGTTGTTGTCTCCTCAAGCCCAACATCACCGGCACTTTGCAATAGGTGCCGCGCCGTTGCGATCTTATCTTCTGCATCGCGGAGCAGTTCAAAAGCCGTTGAGAGTTTGTTACTGGAGGACATTGTTTTTTAGTGTTTGTTTACTGTCCGCTACAGCATAGCACACCGCATTGGCAAAACGTTCACAGTTTGTCCACGCGGAGTTAAAGAGAGGGGCCGATCTTGCCTCGATCATTTATCTCTTGCTCTACCAGAGCGCGGTCACGCCCGTGTTTGAGCCGAGATAACTGTTTGAGTGCCTCGGCAACTTTTGGCCGCAGCTGCTCTTTGTGTGTAACCTCGAGTGGCGCCGGGATCTGCAGCGAAAATGCCGGCAGCGCGGTACGGTTTGTGCTGGCCTTAATGTAGGCCTGGGCAAAACCAAGGTTCACTATGTCGTTTGCATCAAAGATAGGCTCAAACTCTTTTTCGAGGACTTGCGAGTCTTGCGCTCCGACTCGGTAGGCAATGATCGAACCAACGTTACCAAAGATTGCATCCCGAATCTCCTCCTTAACTTGAGTGATAAATTGATGCGCCAAAATCAAATTGAGTCGATATTTTCTGGCCTCGCTCAGGACGGTTGGGATCGAGTCGGTTGTAAAGTTCTGGAACTCATCGAGGTACAAGTAAAAGTCAGATCGCGACTCCTAGGGAGTATCGACTCTTGAGTGCTCCGCCATTTGTAGTTTGC
>JAUYIX010000055.1 GCA_030688115.1 bacterium | reverse complement strand
CCAAGAAACTTGCGGCGGCGATTGTAGAAGTGCTCGAGGCAGAAAGCAAAGAAGCGTAAATTACGATTACAGCGATATCTGACTGGAGAGCCCCTGAGTTGGGCTCTCTTTGTTAATACGCCTACTCCCGTTGACTCGCTCTCACTTTAAGGCAGCACCTTAGCTTGACTGCAAAAACTTACGCTCCAGAAATTTAGCAAAGTCGTTCATCTCGGTGCGGTAGGCTTTTTGGCGTTCTGCCAGCCCGGGCTGTTGTTTCTTTTCTTGTGCGGTCCTGGGTTCCTCCGTGTAGTCCTCGCCGCCGTTATAAATTCTAAAGGCACCCTCCTCGTGTTCTTTGATTTTGATTTTAATATCCTCTGGCGCTTCTCGACCTTGATAAAATTGCTCCAGTAGTTGTGACATTTTATTTTTGGTCTTTTGTGTTTTTTGCCTCCATGTTTGATACACTGCCGACTCCCCACTGCTCTCGGCCTCCTCTAAAGCTGCAAAATACTCATCACGATGTGGATAGCCACTCTCAAACTCAGGCAAGGACATGTTGTTCTTTTTTGCATGTGACTCAAAAATCTCTTTTTGACGATTAAAGCGGTACTCGGGCTGATCGGGAGCCGCTATCTCAACCCAGGGGGCGGCGGAGCCGGACGCTTCGATGTGTCCCTCGCACGATTGTACGGTACAGATCTCTAGCGCATTACGTGCAACCACCGTGTCCTTGATTTCTGGGTCTATCTCAGTGCCTACTACATCGGCGGCACCCTCAAACTTTTTGCGGATGGCATCAAGATCTGCGTACTTTTCTTGCGGGCTTTTTTGTTCTCGAGATTCCATGACGGTATTATTATACGGGAACGAGTCTATATCAAAAGCGCTTGTTGCATACTTAACTATGGTGTATACTTGGGGTACACCTAAAATATAACCATACAACAGTGACTCTACCGCGCCAAAAAGCCCGCTTTGTCGGCCTAAAAGAACTCCGCCAGAATATGGCTAAGATTACATCCAGCGCACTCAAAAAGCGGGAGCGGCTAATCGTGCTCAAAAAAAACAAACCCATCTTTGAGTTGCGTCCCCTCTCAGAAAAAGAGGCTGCGCTTGAACAGATACTTATAGCGGTGCGCGAGGGCGAACAAGACGTACGCGCGGGACGCACCTACTCCCTCGAGGAGGCCGCTAAAAATCTCGAACTGGACTAATGACATACAGTGTTCGTTTGTCGGCCAGGGCGCAGTCAGACCTCAAACACCTCGACATAGCTATCCGCCGGCGAATCATTAATAAACTACGATACTATGCGGACTCGGACCACCCTCTTGCGCACGCAAAGTCATTAAGCGGAGTGCTGCATGGTAAGTATCGCTTTAGAATCGGAGATTACCGTGCCATTTTTTCTGTGGATAGTAGGGGTGTTGTGACGATTTTGTTCATCCTGACAATACAACATCGGCGTGAGGTGTACGCTTAGAGTAACCCCAACTGCAACCGCGCTGACTCCGACATGCGGCTTTGGTCCCAGGGTGGATCAAAGGTGACCGTGCAGGTGCAGGATTTGACGCCTGGTAGTCGCTTGATCTTAGCCTCGATCTCACGGGCGATGACCTCGCCCATGCCGCAGCCGACCGCGGTGAGGGTCATGGTTACCGCGACCTTAAGGCCGGTTTTTTTGGTTCCTGTAATTTTATACTCGTAAATCAAGCCGAGCTCGACGATGTTGACCGGGATCTCGGGGTCATAACACGTGCGCAACTGCTCCAGCACAAGCTCCTCAATGGGTCGCTTGGCCCGGGCGGCGATGCGTGACCGGCTATTTGCGCCGGCTGGTGGCGCCGGTTCTGCCAACTTAATACCAAGTGCTGGCGGCCCATAATCCGCATCGATCCGCACCAAGCGTCCGTCCGCGGTTGCAAGTGTGATGCTATCCCCCAGCGCCTGCATGATCTCGACACTAGCCCCACGCTTGAGCGTCACCGGCACACCGGCCGGAACCAACCAACCCGAGACGGACTTTTTTAGTTTTACTGCGTTAGTCAGTTTCATGGACTAGACACGGTTACTCTTTGAGTCGGGCTGCATCAGTAGTTTTTTTGCGGCATGCCAGACCATGGTTACGCACTTGACCCGTGTAGGATAGTGAGCGATCGAACCCAAGGCCTGTAACTCATTGGTCAGGACCGAGCCAGCGCCGGTTGCCGCGGCTTGAATTTGTTCTACCAATAAGAGCGCCTCCGCGATGGTCTTGCCCTGCAGGCTCTCCGTCAAAAGAGAACCCGAGGCGATCGAGAGTGTGCAGCCCTTGGCAACCGCTGCGACTCGCTTGATCCGAGCATCCTGACCCGCACCCTGAGTCTCAATAAAAAGCTGCACGTCGTCACCGCACAACGTGTTGTGCTCGTGTGTGCTCACAACCTCCGGCCCAACCAGTGCAGAGGGGTTGCGCGGCCGGCGGGCGTGCTCCAAAATAATATCTTGATAAAGCTCGTTGACTAGGGTCATGCGCGCAGCAACTTAATCGCAGCCGCCACGCCCGCCACCAGCACCTCAACGTCATGTTGATCGTTGTAACCGGCAAACGAGGCCCGACAGGCGGCCTGATATCCGAGAGCATGTACCAGCGGCTCAGCGCACATAAGTCCGGACCTAATCGCAACACCGCGCTGGTTTAGCACCGTCCCGACATCATGCGGATGCACCCCCTCGACCACAAAACTTACAATGCCGGTCGGCTGCTTACCGCTGCCCAAGAGATGTACCTCCGGGAGTTCTGCCAACTTTTTACGAGCCAGCTGCGCAAGTCTCCGCTCATGCTGCGCCAATGCATCCAAATCGTAACGGTCTATATAACGCAGCGCGGCTCCCAGGCCAACCGCCCCGGCCACATTTTGCGTGCCGGCCTCAAAACGCGCGGGCAAGGGAGCATAAGTCGTACGCTCAAAACTTACCGACTCGACCATGTCGCCCCCGGTCTGGTAGGGCGGAAGTTTGGCCAGCAAATCATTGCGTCCATACAAAACCCCGATCCCGGTCGGTCCATACAACTTGTGCCCCGAAAAAGCATAGTAATCCACATCGAGTTCGCGCACATCGACCGGCAAGTGTCCGACCGCCTGGGCCCCATCCACCACAACTACCGCCTGCGTTTGATCATGCACCATTGCTGCAATTTTTTTTACCGGCAGAACCTCGCCGAGAACATTGGAGACGTGCGTAATCGCTACAACTTTTGTGCGCGCCGAGAGCAGCTGATCAAGATCTTTTAAATCGAGATCGGTTGAGCGGCGCGGCAAGCGCCAAACCCTCAGCCGTGCCCCCCGCTGCCGCGCCGCCACTTGCCAGGGCACAATATTAGAGTGGTGCTCCAACTCCGAGACGATAATCTCGTCACCCGGTTTGAGGCTTTGGGCCAGTCCCGCCGCAACCAGGTTGAGCCCCTCGGTCGTCCCTCGCGTAAAAATAATCTCGCGAGACTTGGCGGCACTGATAAAATACTGCACACGGGCGCGCGCGTTTTCGTAGGCGATGGTCGCCTCGGCGCTCAAACAATGTACACCGCGGTGCACGTTGGCGTTGTTCTCGCGATAATAGCCCGTGATCGCGTCCAAGACGGCCTGCGGTTTTTGGCTGGTGGCCGCGTTGTCGAGATAAACCAATGGATGGTCCAGGATCTTGCGGGCCAGGATCGGAAAATCTTTTTTTGCAAAAAATGGCTGGGCCATAGCTGCATTTATACGATTAAAACTTTTCATTGGAGCTCCGCCGGAAGAACTTCACTAATAAAAGCTTTTACTAACTGGTCTTTGGCGTCAGCGGATAATTGACCGCGACTTTGCAGATAAAAAAGTTGCTGCTCATCAACCGGCCTGATTGAAAAACCATGCCGCGCCTGTACTTTATCGGTGTGTATCCGTAAGCTTGGTTTACCGTAACAATGTGCTCGGGGAGATAACATCAGACCGTGTGCAAACTGAGAGACACTTGAGTGGACCGCGTTTTTTTTAACGTGCACTCCGCCATTGACGATCCCGTGAGCCTCATCCCGGACCAACGTTCTGATTTCTTGCAAAGACTTGGTATTAGGTGCGGCGTGGTTAATCACGATGCCGCTATCCAGTTGCTGTGACCCGGAGCCACTTTGCGCAACGGCCACCAAGGTTGAGGCACGTGCTCCGATCAAATCTATCGAGGCATTTGTTCTCAGGATTTGGCCCCGGCCCGCACTAATAGCTAGATTATATCGAGCAGCCCGCCCGACACTTACCGAGTAACTCTTGATGTGGTTGGCGGCCACCATGCGCTGATCAATTTTGTGCTTGAGCACGGCACTATTGCCTAATTCTATAACCGTATTGCCTACAAATAGTCCGCGACTAAGTTTGTTCTCCCAACGTTCATCCAAGTCAACGGTAACAGCTTGAGGTGACGCAATAATAATTTGTATGGCAGAACAAACGATTTGACCGGCCCCCGGACTTTGATGAACGATCGTAAGTCTACAGCTCCGATCGACTCTGACCGTATAAATTGGCGCCTTACGTGTAATAATTTCAAAAATTGTCTCAGCGGCGGCCGGCTTTTTTGTTTGAGCAAACTTTATCGCTCGAGCCGACTTTATCGTTAGGGCCGGCTTTATCGTTTGAGATGCAGGGCCCTTCTCAAAATGCATTTGAGTGGCGCGGCCCGAGCGCGAGCCAAGCGGTCCTCGAGTAATTACGGGCTTATCATTTATCAGCTCATACGCACCCGCGAGCGCGGCAACATCCAGATAGCGCCAGTCTTCTGACTTTTTTGTTGGTAGATCCTCTGGTTTGATTACCA
>JAUYIX010000046.1 GCA_030688115.1 bacterium | reverse complement strand
TATCCAACATCGATCATGATCGTGGGCGCCTCGCGTGACCAGCAAAAATACGGTAACCGAGCCGTCCGCGCCTATCTAGATGTTGGTACAACCGTATATCCGATTAACCTCAACGACACACAGATCGAGGGTACTCCATCTTTTAAAACAATTGCGGATGTTCCACCTGGCAGAACAACTCTGGCGTCGATTTACACACAACCTGACGTTACCGCAACGCTTTTACCGGGTTTAGCGAACTATGGCATCAAGGATGTATATTTTAATCCGGGTTCTGAGCGCGACGATCTGGTGCAACAAGCTCGTGCACTGGGTCTAAACCCTATTTTAGCGTGCAGTATCACCGCAATCGGTAAAGATCCGGTTGACTACGTGCCAAGCTAACATGAAAAAGATTCCCACAAAGGTAGGATCGCTTGTTATCAAACCTGGTCGCTGGGTTAGGGGCACCCTGCGTGTTGCGCTTTTAGATGGTAAACCGGCCACGATCCCACTCTGGGTTGGTGCGGGGCTACGCGCTCGGCCCGGCTCCCGTGCTGTTATCGGCGCCCTCGTCGGAGGCGCGCACGGGAACGAGCCAAACGGACCTGAGCTTGTAAATCGGGTTGTGGCCCAGATACGACCGGCAGAGCTTGAGGGGTTGTTGATCGTGCTGCCCCTGATGAACCCTTGGGGCTTTAATACTCGCACTCGTTTGGTTCCTATGGATCAGCGCGATCTTAATCGTAGCTATCCCGGACACGCTTCTGGCTCTTTTACTATGCAAGTCGCACACACTATTATGGAGACCATCGTGCGTCAATGTGATTTTGTTATCGACGCCCATGATGCCGGCGACCGCATCGTACTGGTATCACACGCGCGCGTTCATGCTGAGCCCGAGGATGATCCGAGTACTACGCTTGGTTTAGCTTTTGGGTCTGATATTGTGATGCAACGCGTGGCAGAACCGGGCATGCTGGCACGAGAGGCGCGCACTCTCTACGGAACGACCGTGGTCAGTCTTGAGGTGGGTGGGGCGTTGCGTGTTTGGGAGGACATGCAAGAGCAAGCCAAAAGGGGAGTGGTTACAATGTTGCGCTCGGAGGGGCTGCTTAGAGGGCCGCTTATTTTACCTCCCCATCAACACCTATTGCGAGATCGTAGAGACATTCCGGCAGAACTAAGCGGAGTCCAAACCAACTTGGTGCGTTTGGGCGATGTGGTTCAAAAAGGTACGCCGCTCTATCGTATTAGTGATCCGCTTACCGGGGAGCTGGCCATCCATCGCTCCAAAGAGTGCGGCGTTGTACTGGCGCAAAATCTGTCGGCGATTATCGACGTCGGCATGCCTACAATGTCTATTTTGTCGTTTGACACTTGTGACGCCGAGGCGCTACTAAAGACCAACGTGGTACATAACCGATCTGATCGGCATGTGGTAGTTGTAAAGGGTGTCCAGGGCTGGTCCCATCAAAAACATTTAAGGTTGCGTTTACAGCCAGATAAATTAGGCAGTTAGGCCCGGTCACGTCGGACATCGCGCGTGACACCTGCAATAGAGACAACACCAAGTGTGGCTAACCCAATTAGATACATAAACTGGGTCTGATCAGTATCTGCATCGATTGGAGTAGCAGCGGCAGGCGGCCCAGTTTGCTGCTCAAGATCAATCTCGATGGTCTCAACATACGATTGCATGTTTTGAGCCTCGACCTGGTTATATGCCACGAGCATCCCGCCAACGACAGCGGCTGCCAAAACAAGTGTCACTAATGTGTGACGTAGCGTGCGTTTTATCATGGGGAGTTTTACCTACTTTCTGATTGGGCCATTTTGACCAAATCAAAGCATAATAGCACGTATAAGCGCTCTTGTCAAGGGTTTTAGGCCTTGTGTACTAAAATCATTGGGGTCAGTTCGTCAGATTGCCCCATAGGATTGTCGAGCAATATCTCTCTCACCTGTTCTGCCGATAGCGTCAAGCCAGCACTCATACCCAAAACCTCAACGTTGATGTTGTTGCCGTCTATAATCGCGCAGGGTAGACCAAAACGATCTTCGAGCTCTTGGCTGGTTTTTGAAGGATCGGCCGGCCCGAGCATGGCAAACTCGTTAAAAGGGGGCATAGCGTCCGGATTAAACCCGTCGATCTCAGAGACTCGGTGACCGGCAATACGCCAAAAGTCGCCGCGACGTCCAAACAGGCGAGTGAGACTACCGATCAGCATGGCCGCGACCATGCGCCAATAGCCAGCTTGCATAATGGCGACCTGCATTTTTTTGGGGTGTGAGTAGCCGATGTCATCTTTGTGTTTAGTAACCCCTTTTACCAACAATTTTGCCAGCATGCCAGGCCTAACGACCGACTCATGGATGACCCGTCCCTCGGCTATCGACATAAACTTTTCCGAAATCGCCAACCAGTCTCCATCCTTGACCAGCGGCATAACCGACCCTTTAATTAGGGGATTAATATCCTCTTTGATGTGGATCAAATGTGTTTTGATCGGGATACGTAAATACGTGGCCCCGTTTACGGTTTTGGGCTTAGGCTCAAGCGGTCCCTGAGTAGATGTAACTTGCATAGCAATACTAACTGTTAACCCAGCAGCACCGGTTGGTCAATAAACCTGCGCATCCAGAGTTCGGTACAAAGTATGCGCCAAAAGATAAGCCCGTCGCCCGGTCGCCCGGCTAGCCACTCATTCCAGGCCCGATCGACGCTACCTTTTTGATAGAGCCCACGCCTTGCAAAGACGCTGCTCGAGAAAATCAAACTGATCTCCTTGTGTTTAGCGCGTAACCAGTCCAGCTCCGGGTTTGTAAAACCGACTTTGCTGCGGCGCGTGCGGATTGGTTCTGGCATATGATCACGCATGGCATTGCGGTAGACAAAGCGGGTCCAGCCGCGTTTAATTTTTTGATCAATCGGAAGTCTAAAAATATATTCAACCAACTCGTGATCCAAAAAGGGGACACGTGACTCGACCGAGAAGGCCATCGAGTTTTTGTCCTCGTAGCGCAGCAGATTGGGCGTCGAATATTTAGTGACGTCTTGAGCGAGTCGCTCATTGAGGTTGCGTGAAGGCCGGTAGTCATGACGCTTTACTTGGGCAATCTCTGGGGTGACCAGTCCGCGCATGCTTATGGGGTTGCCTCTCAGACGGTTTCTTTCTGCCAAAGCGGTACGAACAACTCCTTGGTAAACCCTAAAACCACGTACAATCTCTCGGACAAGTGCGCCATAGTGGTTTTGATCCCAAGCCGAAGTAAAATAGGCTTTAAAATAGGGCAGGTAACCGGCCAAAAGTTCATCGCCGCCATTACCGGAGAGTGCGACCCGCACATGTTTTGCGACCTCTCGGTAGACCGAGTAATAGGCGTATGGAGCGGATGAGATCGTCGGTTCTTCCTGAGTCCACATCCACTGATCCAGCTCACGCCAAAAAGTCTCAACGTCCGGATGACTGTAATGGGGTACCGAGTTGGTGTGGCGTTCCATCAGGTGGATATACTCGCTCTCATCAATGGTTTGCCCCGGAAACAATGCAGAAAACGTATGCAGTTGGTTGCCGGTATGGACCTGACTGCCCTGCTTGATAAGTTCTGCGGTAACGCTGGCTACGCCGCTTGAGTCCAGCCCGCCCGAGAGTGTGACCCCGACAGGTACATCTGAGATAAGATGCCGCCGGATAACTTTTTTATAGAGATCATAAAATTCCTCGGCGTAGCTGTCGTCTGATCGGGCAGAACTGAAGTCAGGAGAAACTTCCGGCTTCCAGTATCGAGTGATGGCGTAGGTTCCGTCCGCCTTGACGACCATGTGGTGTCCCGGCAATAGTCGCTTAATTCCCTCAAAAAAAGTATCCTCTGTTGCGTCATGTACACGGTAAAGCAGATACTGACGCACACTATCGCGGTTGGGTTGTCGTGGCACACTCGGATCCTGAAATAGCGCTTTAAACTCCGAGGCAAAGGCAAAACGGGGTCTGGACGTATAGTAGAGCGGCTTAATGCCCAGTCGGTCGCGGGCGATAAAAAGTTCTCCGCGCTCACCATCGTGAATTGCAAAGGCAAACATGCCAATCAAGTGGTGCACACAGTCGCGACCCCACTCCTGATAGGCATGTAAAACCGCCTCCGTGTCACTGTGATCGGTAGTAAATCGGTACCCTTTTTGTTGCAACTCTTGCCAGAGCTCTTTGTAGTTATAGATCTCTCCGTTGAGTACTATGCTGATCGTACCGGCTGCGTTATAGATCGGTTGCTGGCCGTGCTGGGGATCAATAATCGCCAGTCGGCGCATCCCAACAGAAAAAGGCGCTCGCGTATCCGCTCCTGAGCCATTTGGACCCCGATGTACTATCGAGTCAAGCATGCGTTCTAGAGTGGCGGGGTCGTTCCCCACAAATCCTGCAATCCCACACATGCGCGCAATATTAGCCTAAACTTAGCTCTCGGGGTAGAGCACCGGTATAAGATCGGGCAGGTCAGAGCCGTCTTCGCGCGGGATACTGATGGGCTGATCGGCAGCTTTCCAGGCATCGATCCCTCCCGCCAGGTTGAACACATCTGTGTAACCCGCATCCAAGAGCGCCTCAACCCCGATCTTTGCCCGATTACCGACTCGATCGTAGAGTAAGATTGTTGCCTCGCGCGGAATAAAATCAAGATCCATGGCCGGTCCGAGCGTGTGCAGCGGGATATTGATAGCACCGGGAATAAACCCGGTCACAAATTCAAAAGAGGTTCTGCCATCAATAATAAAAACGGACTCTCGGTCGATGAGCTCCTGGACGGACAGCTCCGGGACCTCAATGGAGCGTAGTAGATCTGTTAGGTCATCTTGAATGAGACGTGCCTGTGTCGCGACAGCCAAATCGGCATTTTTATAGGCCATAAACCCGCCTTCCAGGTGTAGTAGATTTGTCAGCCCATGTTGGGCAAGGTCATCCAGTGCGCTGGTGATTTCCGAACAATCGGGCTCTGCGCAAATAAACACAATTTGCCAATCGCTAAAAAGTGTCAGCTGCTGCGCACCGACGGGTAACTCATACGAGGGGATCGAAATTGAGTTTGGAATATGCTCCTCGGCGTACTCTGTTTTTGGCCGTACGTCTACCAAAAGCACGCGCTCATTCTCGGTTAGCAATGAGGCTAAACCAACCATGTTGAGGGAGCCAATCTGGGGGGGATCGTACAGTTCTGCCTGATCAACCTCGGTGCGACGTGCATAGACTATAACCGCCAGGACCGACACCCCGACAAAGAGCGCAATCAGTGCGGTAAAGCGCTTTACGTAATTGTTGGGGGAGGACATGGGCATACTTTAGCGCTTGCGAGGTTGGTATGTCCATTGATAAACTCCGCGGCCGCTTGCTTTTTTTTGCCGGCCATTTGCAGGTATTTGATCTCGAGTGCATCGCTAGATGTGCCAACGTAGAGTTTGCCCCCAGTCGCACGTAATTGACCGGGCGCTAGCCCGGTTTGAGAGCGCGCCAAGGCCACCTGATAAATTTTGATGCGGGCCTGATTGAGACAGGTGTAGCTACCCGGCCAAGGCGTATATGCGCGCACCAGTCGCTCAATCGTTTGCGCGGGTTGGCACCAATTTATGTTTCCGTCGCTGCGTTTGAGGAGCTTTGTATATGTTGCCGCTGCGTGATTTTGTTCTACCGGAGTAAGCGTCTCACTCAGTATTTGTGGCAGCGTATCGGCCAGGAGAGCGGCTCCGCCTAACGCCAACTCGCGTGAGAGTGGACCTTGGGTCGCGCCGGACTTAATCGCGACCTCGCGCGCAGCAAAAATCGGCCCATGGTCCATCTCATCATCCAATTGCATGATCGTAATACCCGTGCGGGCATCTCCGGCCAAAAGAGCACCTGCCACCGGTGAGGCCCCTCGATGCTGCGGTAATAACGAGGGATGAACATTAACAAACCCGAGCCGCGGAACGGCTAACACCTCTTTTGGTAAAATTTTTCCGTAGGCGACGAGGACGGCAATGTCCGGTTTTTGCTCAATAAACCACTCTAAAAAATCACTATTTTTGATCGAGCGCGGAGCTCGTAGCGGGATAGAAAGTTGCTCTGCCGCTCGCTGGACAGGAGAGGCGGTGAGGATGGCCTTACGTCCCACGGGTTGCGCCGGTTGAGTAACAACCGCAATCGGTTTTAGGCCGCCCAGTGCGGCCAGTTTTTGCAGGCTTGGCACCGCAAAATCCGGTGTTCCAAAAAACACGATGCGTGGTCCGTCAGTCATGTGAGTAGTGTAGCTTAGAGAGGCTTGCCTGCAAAAGCAGCTTCGGGAGCGGATTCTTTTTCTTTGAGTCGATCGGGCAGCAATATTCCATTGAGGTGATCGATCTCATGTTGGATTACGCGAGCGTTCATGTCAGAGACGTTCAGTTCTACCGGATTACCGTTACGGTCCAGTGCCAAGACATGGATACTCTTAAAACGGGCAACCTTGCCATAGAGCCCAGGAAAAGATAGACAGCCCTCCTCGCCCAGCTCGCGCTCTTTTGATGCTGGGGTAAAACTTGGATTTACCAGGCAGGTCGGGGTCGAGTCCTGCATGACAATAATAAAACGTTTACTTACACCGACTTGTGGCGCCGCGAGTCCCAGGCCATCGGCAACCAGCATCGTCTCAAAGAGCTCGTCGATAAGTAGTTGCGTGTCTGCATTGCGCAAGTCCTGCGCCGTAAGCTGGGCGGCTTTTTGTCGCAACATGGGGTCGTTTCCTAATACGATAGCGCGTTTCATAACCACAGACCGTACGTAAAAAAATAGAGATTGTCAAGTCTAGCGCATTGGTGCATGTCCTGGTGCGCTAACCTCTCACGCGTACAAGGATTCCGGATCGAGATCAACCAGCCAATCTGCCGGCGTACGCCGGATCCAAATCTTGGGCTTTGCGGTCAAAAGACTGACCGAGATGGCTTGTTTGCCGCGCGGTTTTGTAACCAGCTGTGCCGGTAAGGCATCTACAGTAGGATCGCCATATAATTGACGAACCGAGCTGACCCAGGCGCGCAGTCGGTCCGCTTGTGCCAAATCACTCGAGTCGCGATGATACATCACAACGTGCTTAAAAGGCGGGTAGCCAAAGCGTTGGCGCTCTTTGAGCTCTTGAGTAACAAAACGCGAGTAATCATGATTAAGCACCGCCTGCAGTGC
>JAUYIX010000027.1 GCA_030688115.1 bacterium | reverse complement strand
GGGGGCTGTGCCGGTGTTGGTGCTGCCGGTGGAAAAGGTGATCGACTAGACTCCGGTGGCTGGCTCATAGCACCTGAGCGCATGGCCTTGCCTGGCGCGATAGCTTGTCTACTCACCGGCGCTGGAGGCGGAGGCGGGAGGGGCGGACGAGGTCGATTGGGTTGAGACGGGGTTGACCCGCCGGGAAATGTATCTGGCATACGATTAGCATACGTTTTGAGCGTACTTCACCGCAAGTGGATAAGTAATTGTCCGTTTTGTCAACTGGACCTGTTCTACCGCCATATACGGCTAAGTAAGTCAATAATACGACTGGCGAAGCCCCACTCATTGTCGTACCAAAGGCCAATCTGGACCAAATGCTCACCGGCCACTTTGGTCATGCCCGTATCTATGATCGCTGACTCCGTTGTCTCTCTGATATCTTGACTAACCAGAGGCTCTGTAGAGACTCGCACAACACCGCGCCAGGGAGTACGACTCGCGAGACTCTTGAGCGCGGCATTAAACTCGGTCACGCTCGTGCGCTGTTTGACCAGTAAGGTAATTACCGAGAGATGGACTATTGAGGTGGGTACTCGTACTCCCTGCCCCGCGTAATTAGCCAGCGACCCCGTAAACAGGTTGGGTACGGCACGATCCGTGTCCAGAGATATTGGCACAATGTTATTGAGCGCCTGTCTGCGCCGCCGCTCGAGCCCGTGCGATTTATCAACGACGGATTGAGAGTGTGTAACTGACTGCACTGCAAACAGCGTCCAGGCCTTGATCGTGTACCGCTCGCGGATCATCGAGACCACCGGGGTCACTGCCGTAGTTGTACACGATCCGTGCGAGAGTACCTGTCCACTCATATTCACCGCATCCGTCCCCAACACATTATAGCCAACGCTCCCCGCGTGCGGAGTTGTCGTAATAATCACGCGACCGGCCCCGGCCAAAAGATGCGCCCGAGCAGACCGCTCGGTGGTAAAAGCGCCCGTAGATTCTATTACCGTATCAACTCTAAGTTTTTTCCACGGCAATCTCCGCGGATCCTCCTCACAAAAAGTCGCTACGTCAGAGCTGCCGGCAATCAAAGATCTGCTGCGCGTCCTAATCGGTAGGGCAAACAATCCATATACCGAATCTCGCTGTAAGTACTCTTGCAGCTCCTGTGTGCTGGCCCGGTCATTTATTGCTACCAAGCGCAGCTGCGGAGTATCCCCGATTAGCAATTGTTTTGCGATAGCGCCTCCGATCCGGCCACAGCCATTGATCGCAATGCGCATCACCCTTGGTTGCTGGTCCTCCATTTGCATAGTTCTAGCATAGCATGCGCTTAGCGTTGAGCGTCTAAATATGACTGCAGCAATAGCGCTGCCGCTTGTGCATCAACCCGTTTTGTTGATTGCTGCCGCCCAGGCAGGCTGGCTTGTTTTGTCGAGAGACGCTCGTCTACCGACTCAACAGGGATCTTAAATCGATCAGATAAAGTGTCCGAGAGTTTTTGCGCCACAGCCGTCATTGGCAGAACAGTCCCGCGCAAACTAACCGGCAGGCCGACCAGTATCTTGGTGACCTGTTTATCTTTTATGATCGTCGAGAGCTCGTTGATCAGGTTTACTTTTGTGGTGTCGAGTACTACGAGCGGAAAAGCAATACGCTGCTCATCGTCACTGACCGCCAGCCCAAAGTAGCGGGTGCCTGGATCAATAGCTAGGATTGACCCATCCATTAAAAGCTTGTTAAGACCTCGTGTCCGCGCTCGGTAACCACCATAGTGTCCTCAAAATGTGCCGCCAATGATCCGTCCTTGGTCTTAAAAGTCCAGCCATCATCCATTAATACAACGTTATGGTGTCCGAGCGTTACCATTGGCTCTAGGGCTATGACCATACCCGGGACCAACTGCACGCCCGTCCCCGGCTTACCATAGTTTGGGATTGCGGGTGGCTCGTGCACAGCGGTGCCAACGCCATGACCAACTAAATCTCGCACCACACCCATGTCTGCCGCCTCTACATATGTCTGAACCGCGTGCCCTATATCTCCAACCGTTTGCCCGGGCTTAACTTGTTCAATGGCCTTACGCAAAGCGGTTTTAGTCACGACCATGAGTTTGTCGGCCTCGATACTTACCGCCCCCACCGGAATAGTCCGCGCTACATCCGAGTAATAGCCGCGATAGATCACTCCAAAGTCAATCCCAACTATGTCGCCCTTTTTGAGCACACGAGGACCGGGCAAACCATGGACAACCTCTTCGTTTACCGAAATGCAAGTGGCGTGAGGATATTTGAGATAGCCCTTAAAACTGGGTTCGACCTTGTTCTCGGTACATAGTTTTTGCGCAAGCGTATCTAACTCGAGTGTCGTAACACCCTCTTTGGCGTGCGCTAAGACGCGTTGCAAAATGTCTGTCGCAATCTTGCATGAGACTCTAATGTGCTCTATTTGACTGGCTGTTTTTATATAACTCATGGAATATATTTAGCGCGCGGATTTACGCGCGGTGCCTTTTTTGGGCTCAAAACCGAGGGTGGCTAAGAGTCGCACAATATCGCGATACACACTAGCACGAGATTGATTGCCGTCGACACGCAAGAGTCGCCCCTCTCTTCGATAGGCCTCGATGGCGGGCACAACCTCTTTTTTATAGACGGCTAGCCTCTTTTTTATAATGGCCGGCTGGTCGTCATAGCGCTTGACGAGATAGCCCTTGCAGACACGACACTCTGCATTGCTCAACTCCCGCCCTATCGGCTTATGTCCGCACCCCTCGCAAATCAAACGCTTTGACAAGCGCCGCAGTGACTCACGCTCTGGTATATCGATCAAAATATTGATCGTGCGTTTGTTAATAGAGTCCAGCATATCGTCAATCAATTTTTTTTGAACCACGTTTCGTGGAGATCCGTCTATCACAAACCCCTTGTCTGCCGGCATCTTTTTTAAAAAGCGCGAGAGTAACCTCAAGACTATGCTATCAGGAACAAGTTTGCCCGCGCGTACGATCGGTTCGACCTGTTTACCAAGTTTTGTCTTACGTCTGATCTCATCTTTCATGACTTCGCCGGCAACAAAATAGGCCAGGTCAAAGTCTCTCACGAGCCACTGTGCTTGCGTGCCCTTGCCGGCCCCGTAGGGACCTATCAAGATAATATGCAGTGTGTCAGTCGGGACGATTGCGGTCATGGCTCGTAGTGTAGTACCTCGAGCGCTTAGGTAAAAGTCCGTTTAAAAAGCGCGTTTTACACGGGGGGTGTACTCGTGCTCCACCAGCTGCGACTCAAGTTTTTGGATCGACTCTAATACAACGGCAACGGCGATCAGCAAGCTCGTACCACCGATACTGATCGTTTGGATATTGGAGGCGCCCCGCATCAAAAAAGGCAGAACCGCGACGACTCCCAAAAATAACGCCCCAACCGGAACGATGCGATACAGTACTTGGGAGAGATAACGAGCGGTAGGAGCACCCGGCCGGATACCGGGGATAAAGCCACCCTGTTTTTGGACGTTCTCGGCGATGCTCTTTGGCTCAAATACGATCGACGTATAAAAGAATGTAAAAAGCACAACCAAAATAAAGTAAACTAAGGCGTAATAGTTTTGATCGTTAAAAAAGTTAACGACCCATTGCGATATATTTTGTACGGTCTGGTTGTCTACGTTGGCGGTAAAGTTTGCGATGAGCCCGGGGAACAACATTACCGAGAGAGCAAAGATAATCGGAATAACACCGGCTTGATTTACACGCAATGGTAAATGCGAGGCCGAACCACCCAGCGCACCCGCTCCTCGGATTTGCCTGGCATAGCGGATCGGGATGTTCCGCTGGGCCTCCTGAATAAACACGATTGCAGCAATAACGATCAGTCCAATGACCAAGATAGCAATCAGCGGTCCAAAATCGCTACTGGCATCAAAGGTCGCTCGGGTTTGTTGGATTTGCGTCGGGATCCTGGCTGTAATTCCGGCAAAAATGAGCAACGAGATACCGTTGCCGACCCCATACTCTGAGATAAGTTCACCGATCCACATGACCAGGACAGCGCCCGCCACGGCGACAACTAATATCTCGGCGATGAGCACAGGGTTGAGGTTCTCTAAAATATTGAGTGGTTGCCCGCCGGTGCTGGCAGAACCCCGCGTAAAAATAAGGATCGTGGCGTACCCTTGAATAACCGCCAGTGGGACGGCCAGGATTCTGGTGTACTGATTGATTTTTCTGCGGCCCTCTTCTCCAGCCTCCTTTTGAAGTTCGTTCAGTTTAGGAATGATTTGGGTCATCAACTGAATAATAATCGAGGCAGTGATATATGGGCCCGTTCCGAGCATGACGATCGACAACGATGAGAGTCCGCCTCCCGAGAAAATATCGAGCAGACCCACAAACTGGTTGTTCGAGACAAAATCAGCTAGGCGAGTTGGGTCAACGCCCGGCACGGGAATGTGAGCCAAAACACGATAGACAATCAACAAGGCAAACGTAAACAGGATCTTTTTTCGGACATCCTTGGCACGTAATACTTTGAGAAGTGTTTTGAGCATAGCGCTGCCTATTGAGGCTTAGCTTTTTTTACAACCTTTGGTTTAGGCTTTGGCATAATAACTTTTCCTCCCGCTTTTTCTATTTTGTTCACCGCGCTGACGGAGGCCAAATCAACATACACGGTCACGTCAAATGGCATCTCGCCGTCGGCCAGTAACTTAATTTTAGCAGCATGCGCGCTGATCAAATGATGCTTAACCAGGTCGGCGGGTTTGACGCTCTGGCCTTTTTTAAAATGACGCGCTACGTCATCCAGATTAATACACTCCGCTTTAGGGTGGCGACTCTTAAAACCCCGTAACTTTGGGGTTCGTCTAAAAAGCGGCGTATGACCACCCTCAAAACGAGGATGAACCCCGCCACCGGCCCGCGAGTTTTGTCCTTTGGTTCCGCGACCGGCAGTCGTACCGGATCCAGACCCTGTGCCTCGACCGATACGTTGCGGCAGCTTACGACCTGGGTTCTTTAAGTTATGCAATCCTTGGCTGTCGGTACGCTCGGTCATGATGTACCTCCCGGCTGCTTACGTTGAAAACTGCCTCTAACTTTTACACCTCGAGAAGCCTCTAACATATCCGGCGTTTGCATTGAGGCTAACGCGTTTATCGTGGCCTGAACGTTGTTGGCTGCGTTAGACGAGCCAAACGTTTTAGAGATAATATCCTTGATACCCGAGAGCTCAATCACCGGACGAACTGCGCCGCCTGCAATGATCCCGGTGCCGGGTCGCGCAGGTTTGAGTAGTACGTCCGCACCGCTGTAATGGACCCTGACCTGATGCGGAATGGTGTCGTTTGTGGTAGGCACCTGGACCAGATTTTTACGTGCAATCCGTTGCGCTTTTTCGACCGCACTGCTGACGTCTTTGCCCTTGCCGATACCCAGTCCAATGCGACCTTTGCGATCACCAACCACGACCGTTGCTCTAAACTTAAAGCGCTTGCCTCCGGCCATTACGCGAGCAACTCGAGCCAAATCAACCATCTTGTGATCAAATTCACTCTTGGGTTTGCGCGATCTACCTTGTCGTCTTTGATTGTCGTCCATGTGCTCTCCTAGTCTACATTAAAGTGTTAGTCCGCCCTTGCGCGCGCCGTCCGCCAGCGCCGCCACCCGCCCATGATACGCATTACCGGCACGATCAAACACAACGCTCTTGATCCCCTTTTTTATGGCCTGTTCTGCCATCGCCATACCGGTTGCATGGGCCCGCTCGGTCTTATTGCTACCTTTTTGCTTGCGATCGGTCATAGCTAACAGAGTTTTACCGGCCGCATCGTCAATCAGTTGAACATACATACTGGTGTTGCTGCGCGATGCAACCATACGTGGCCGACTCGCGCTACCCAAAACCTTAGCTCGGATCCGACGAACCCGGGCGACTTTGCGTAGTTTGCTTTTAGCACTATTGGAGATCATGCTGCGCCACCTGCCCCTTCGCCTGCAGCCTTTTTACCCTCTTTGCGTCTGACAAACTCACCCAGATAGCGAATTCCCTTGCCCTTATAGGGCTCGGGTGGCCTAACCTTACGAACCTTAGCGGCAAAATCACCAAGCGTCTCGGCGTTGGTTCCTGTTAAAATAATATGATTCTTCTCTACCTTGGCATCGATCCCATCCGGGAGTGGTATCTCGACATCGTGCGAAAAACCAACCTCAAGCTTAAGCGCTTTACCGGCCATTGCCGCGCGATATCCAACCCCATTTACTTCAAGCGTTTTTGTAAAACCTTGGCTGACGCCGATGAGCATATTTTTTAATAGCGCATGCGCCAGGCCCCAGCGCGCCGCGTCTCCGCCCGCCTTTTTTTCTACGGTAGCGTCCTTGTCTTTTTTTATATTTACTCCCAGACGACTAAAGTCACGTTTTAGTTCTCCCTTGGGACCTTTGACTGACACCACGGCATCCGCGATGTTCATCTGAACACCCTCAGGGATAGTTAATGGTCTTTTTGCAAGGCGCGACATGGGATTACCAAAGTGTACAAATAACTTCTCCGCCAATTCCGCGCTTGCGGGCCTGTCCGTCGGTTAGGAGACCTTGGGGGGTCGACAGAATGGCAACGCCCAAGCCCTGGTTTACGCGCGGAATATGTCGTTTAGAGACGTACACTCGCTGACCCGGTTTACTAATACGAGTGACTTTAACCATGGCCGGGCGAGACTCCGGGGCCTCACTATACTTGAGCGTCATAACCAGCTCTTTTGCTGTGCCCTCGTTTTGCGTACTCGCACTTACCAAAAAGCCGGAGCGTACAAGAACATCGGCCAATGCGCTCTTTAGCTGCGAGTGTGGCAATCGAACCTCCGCCTTTTGAACCAAATAGGCGTTTCGGATTCGTGTGAGCATGTCAGCGATGGGGTCAGATACGGGCATGGCTACCAAGATGCTTTTGTAACGCCGGGCAATTTACCGTCGCTGGCGAGTCGTCTAAAATCAATGCGGCACAAGCCAAAATCACGCATATAACCCCGTTTTCGGCCACAATACCAACATCTCCGCACAATCCGGGTTGAGTACTTAGGGGTTCGAGCTGCTGCTGCAATGAGTGATTTACGCGGCATGGCTTATTCTGTCTTTATGCTGGTTTTTGCGGCTTTTTGCTGAGCATGAGCGAGCAAGCTAGCACGATCCTGGCTGGCTGTCATCTCCTCGTTTTTCTTCAGTTCGCTGGCACTTTTAGCAAATGGCATGCCCAGTTTGTCAAGTAGTGCTCGGGCTTCTTTGTCGGTCTTGGCATTTGTTGTAATGGTAACCTGCACCCCGTGCACCTGATCTACCTGATCAAAAGGGATTTCAGGAAAAACATTTTGCTCTTTGAGGCCCAACGAGTAGTTACCATGGCCATCAAAAGACTGTGGGCTGATACCTCTAAAGTCACGAACGCGCGCAAGTGTCACATTAATCAGCTTATCAAGAAAATTCTCGAGGCGAGCCCCACGTAGTGTAACTTGTGCGCCGACAACTTGCCCCTCACGTAATTTAAAGGAGGCAATTGATTTTTTAGAGCGCCTCAAAACCGGCTCTTGACCGGTGATTTTACGGAGCGTATCAATGACAACTTCGCGTTTTTTCTCGTCGTCAACGCGGCCTGTTCCGACCGAGACAACCACACTCGTAACCCGAGGTACCTGGTGAATGTTTGTATAGGCAAACTCTTTTTGTAGAGCGGGCACTATTTCTTTTTTATAGTGATCTGCGAGGCGGGTCATGATTTTTTCTTGGTTGGTTCTACCGTAACGCTCACCGGCTTATTACACTTTTTGCACATGCGCACCTTCTTTTTTTTATCAGCGCTGCCTTGTATAGAAAATCCGACGCGGGTTGGCTTACCACAAGCTGCGCAAACCAAGGAGACATTGGCAATACTCATCGGACCATCGATCTCTATGCGCTGTCCCGACTCACCACGTTGTTGCGGTTTAAGATGGCGCTGTATTTTATTGACGCCCTCAACAACGACAAGCTTTTCTTGGTCAAAAACCTGAACGACTTTACCTTTTTTGCCGCGGTACTTTCCGGAGCTAACGACGACGTTATCTTGTGGCAGAATCTTTTGCATGGCTAGAGTACTTCCGGGGCTAACGAAATAATACGCTGATAGCCGCGCTCGCGCAGCTCGCGCGGCACGGGACCAAAAATGCGCGTCCCTCTCATGTCAGTCGTGTCTTTAGTAATAATAACGGCTGCGTTTTCATCAAACTTGATATAGCTGCCATCCTCTCGCCTAAAATTTTTGCGCTGGCGTACGATCACGGCGTGAATGACTTCCTTTTTTTTGACAACACCGTTGGGAGTTGCTTCTTTAACGACTGCCGTAACTTTGTCACCTATACGCGCATAGCGACGCTTAGCCCCATCATGAACACGAATAACCTCAAGCAGTTTTGCGCCTGTGTTATCAGCTACGGCTACATTTGAGTAAATTTGGATCATACTTTTTTTGAATCTACCTTAACGGTCCAGTGCTTGAGTTTAGAATGAGGACGGGACTCTCTAATAGTAACTTTTTGTCCAACTTGGACCGCAACTCCACTAACCTGTGCATGAAAACGCTTGCGTCGCTTATAACGCTTTATATACTTGGGATGGCTCAAGAGCTCAGTGATCTCCACAACCGCGGTGGATGCGTTTGGAACTCGTATTACGACGCCCTGTTTTGTTCTGATAGTTTTCATTTCTGTTTAGTACGAGTTAGTTCGCTCTTAACGGTCAAGACTTTAGCAATTGAGCGGCGCAGTACCTTAACCTGATGCACTTTTTTGAGTTGCGATGTTCGCACCTCAAATTGCAAGGCGCGCAACTGCTCTTGAAGTTGCACCGTCAAGGCGTCCAGATCAGCTGGAGTTTTTTTACGAAGATCAGAGATGGTCAAAATGCTAGTCATTGCGGGTTACCACTTTAGTCTTGACGGGCATTTTGTGTCGAGCCAATTCAAAGGCCTCTAAAGCCATTTTCTCGGAGAGGCCGTCCAGTTCAAACAAAATCCGACCAGGACGAACAACGGCTACAAAATGATCCACGGCGCCCTTGCCCTTACCCATGGGCAGCTCTGAGCCTTTACTCGTAATCGGCTTATCAGGAAAAATCCGGATCCATACGCGCCCACCCCGCTGCATCAGACGCGTCATAGTACGGCGCGCCGCCTCAATCTGTCTGGCGGTAATCCAGGCAGCTTCGGTCGCCTTGAGACCGTAACTTCCAAAGGTCAGCTCGGTCCCCCGGTGATCCGGAGTCTTTTTAATAACCCCGACGTGCCACTTACGATGTTTTACTTTTTTTGGCAATAACATGGCTAGCTTCTCCCCCGTGTTGGAGCGGTTAATTGATGTTGACCTGCGACCTCGGGTTGTTGCGTCTGGTTCTGGATCTCACGACCAAAGCGCTTGCCTTTATAGACCCAGACCTTGATACCAATTGCACCGTAGGTTGTGCGAGCCGTGGCGCGGGCAAAGTCAACCTCTGCGCGTAGCGTGTGTAAAGGAACGCTACCCTCAACGGCCCACTCGGTACGAGACATATCAGCGCCGTTTAATCGTCCGGCGACCGCGACCTTGACTCCCTGTAGCCCGGCACTGCGAGCACGCTCAACGGATGAGCGTAAGGCGCGACGGAACGGAATTCTTTTTTCGAGTTGTTCCGCCACGTTTTGTGCGATTAGTTGAGCATCTCGATCAGGATCACGGACTTCTTCGATGTTCAGTTTAACTTGCGGCCGCCCCTTTACTCGTCGCGCAATCATTTTACGCAGCTCCTCAGCCCCGGCACCACCGCGACCAATAATGACTCCGGGGCGGCTGGAGTGAATGCTAATCGTGATACCACGCATTGAGCGCTCAATCACGATCTTGGCAACAAAAGCACTCTTAAGACGCTCCGTGAGCCACTCTCTAAGCATAACGTCCTCTTTGATATAGGCACGATACGTACGCTGGTTGAACCAACGCGACTGCCAGTCGTAGAGGATTCCTAGTCTAAAGCTGATTGGATTGACTTTGTGACCCATCGGATTATTTCATTTTAGTCTCACGGATAACGGACTTCGGTTTGGCGGGTTCTACCTTGACCGGAGTATCTTTTGTGACGGTAGCTTTAGCGGTAACGGCGACTTTCTTTTTTACGGTCTCTATCTTTTGGACCAATACGACATCAATATGACTAAAACGTTTTCTGATGCGATAGGCGCGACCTTGAGCACGGGGCATAATACGCGGTAGGGTCATACTCTCGTTGACCCGAATCATCTCGATCACGGTTTTTTTGGCATCCATCTGATAGTTATGGGTTGCATTAGAACGCGCCGAGCGGAGTGCTTTTGTCACCGGGATTCCGGCACGCTTTGGCAGTGTGGCCAATAAAGCCTCAGCCTCCAAAACCGGGAGCCCATGCACAAGAGCTGCCACGCGCTGCACTTTTTGTGGGGCCATATGGATATATCGAATATGCGCCTCGGCCCGCTTTGCGCTGACCTTTTTAGCGTTGGGCCGATTAACGGTCGTCGCTCTTTTTTTGGCGGCAACTTTTTTTACTACCGCTCGTGTTTTAGGTGACGTAGGCATGATTATTTGCTCGCTACCTTAGAGGCTTTATCGGCAGAACCATCCGTGCTGGCCGCTGGAGACGGTGCTGACGGTGCGGCACTCTCCTCTTTAGCCATACGTCCACCGTGACTGATAAACTTGCGTGTACTCGAGAACTCTCCCAATTTGTGCCCGACCATCTGCTCCGATACAAGCACGGGTATATGTTCTCTGCCGTTATGGACACCAAATGTGTAGCCCACCATCTCCGGCGAAATCGTAGCCCCGCGGCTCCAGGTTTTGATCACGCTTTTAGACCCTGCTGTAACTTTCTTAAGCTTCGCAAGCAGTCTTTCGTCGATGTATGGGCCTTTTTTGAGCGATCTAGACATGGATGAGACTCTGTAACATTATGGGTAAAAAGTCAAGCACTTTAGGTGCGCTTGGACTTGCCTTTACGAGGCTTAACAATAAACCGATCAGATTTTTTCTTGCGACTGCGCGTCTTATACCCAAGGGCCGGCTTGCCCCAGGGCGTCTTAGGATGCTTAAGACCAATTGGCGAGTGGCCTTCGCCTCCACCGTGAGGGTGGTCTACGGGGTTCATACTCTTACCTTTAACCGTCGGACGAACTCGCAGCCAGCGCATGCGACCAGCCTTACCTTTGCGCTCGTTAATATGATCGGCATTAGCTATTGCACCAATCGAGGCGGTAACCTCCTTGTTGAACAGTCTGATCTCCCCGGAAGGCATTTTGATATGCACGTTCTCACCCTCCTTTGCTGCGATAGTCGCCTTATTGCCGGCGCCGCGGGCAATTTTTGCCCCTCTGCCCGGCAATAACTCAAGCAACGAGACCGTAACTCCGGTAGGAATATGCTTAAGTGGCATACGGTTACCCGGATTTAAATCAACCTTTTTTCTGCTCGAGAGTACCGGGCCGCCGACGGACAATCCTTCTTGTGCTGGGATGTAGCGACGCTCTCCATCTCGATACAAAATGAGTGCGATGCGAGCCGATCTAAACGGATCATACTCGAGACGCTCCACCTTGCCTGGAATATCATATTTATCCTGAACAAAATCAACCAGTCGGTAGAGTCGTTTGTTGCCCGCGCCACGATGGCGTACGGTAATTTTGCCCTGGTTGTTGCGGCCGGCGTTCTCGGCATGTCCCCTCACGAGCTTTTTGTAGGGCTTGCCCTGGTGTAACTCACTAAAGTCGGCCACGTACAGTTTGCGGCGAGCGTTAGTTGTAGGTTTTTGAATGCGGAGTGCCATGGCTATTTAGTGGTTTCTGTTTCAAAAAATTCGATGTGCTGACCTTTTTGCAGAGTGACATAGGCTTTGCGAATTCCGGATCGAACACCGGCGCGTTGTGCAAAAACCTTAGGCTTGCGATGACCATTGACGACCGTAACGCGGACCGGATTGACGTTATACAAACTCGACACTGCACGTGCAATTTGAATTTTGTTAGCCCGCGGAGTCACTTCAAAAACAAACGTGCCCTCCTCAGCAAGACGAGCTGCTTTTTCGGTGACTACCGGTCCGAGTAAAATTCCAAATGCGCGTGCGTTTTTTGCAGGAGTCGATGCGCTGACTTTTTTGCCCTTTGGGGCCAGGTCACTTTTAGCGGCAGCTGCTGCTGAGTCTTTTTCTTTTTTACCGGCAGCGGGCTTGAGCAAATTGCGCTTTGCCTTAGCAGCATCTTGCTGAGCGCTGCGCTGCTCGGTCTCTTGCTTTTGTTTTTGCCAAAACCATGCCATAGCTATTTTGTTAGGTATGTTTTTTCGACTACGTCCAAAGCGGCCTTATCAATCAGCAAAAAATGATGCCCCACTAAATCAAGCACGTTGAGGTTGGTGGCGATCTGTGTTTTTACATAGGCTAAGTTGCGTGCTGAGCGCTCAAAGGTTGCGTCACGCTTTGCGATCACCATGAGGGCCTTGCGCTTTACGGGCAGTTTGACCATGAGTTCTGCCAGCGGCTTGGTCTTGATTTTATCAACTTTTAGTCCATCAATTACGATAATTCCCTCTCGCTCGGCAGCCAGACTGAGCGCACCCATAATCGCCTTGCGTCGCTCTTTTTTATTTAGCTTAACTGCAAAATTTTGGGTGTTTCGCGGTCCAAACACGATACCGCCCTTGCGCCATTGCGGAGCCCGAATTGTGCCCTGTCGCGCACGTCCGGTACCTTTTTGACGCCACGGCTTACGACCACCGCCTCTGCGCTCAGCGCGCGTCTTGGTATGCGCAAGCGAAGATCGTGCTTGATTGCGCTGTGCGGTCACCGCCCGGGTAATTACTGCCGGAGCAACCTCAACGCCAAACACTTCCTGATTAAGCGTAATCGTGTCAATCTTTTTACCTTCCATCGAGTATACCGGTGCGCTTATATTCTTTTTCATTTTTGCGCCTCCTCAGGCTTAGATTTCGTCTTAGCGTCTGTCTTGGTTTCTGTCTTAGCCGCTTCGCTGGCCGCTGCTTTTGGAGCTGCTTCTGCTTTTGGCTCTAAGCCCGGTAAAGTTTTTCGGTCTTTGGCCGGATTGGCGACCGACTCTCCACGCGGAACGATCCAAACAATGCTGCGCATAGCGCCCGGCACGCAGCCTTTAATTAAAACGATGCGTCGCTCTTCATCCAAACGAATCACTTCCAGTTTTTTGAGCGTAGTCACGGCATCACCCATATGTCCGCCCATGCGGGTCCCCTTATGAACATGCTGCGGGTGACCAGCACCAATCGATCCGGGCGCTCTCAAGTTATCTTTGTGACCGTGGCTAGCAGGGCCTCCTCTAAAATGATGGCGCTTAACGACTCCGGCAAAACCGTGTCCCTTAGAGACCCCGCGCACATCAATGGCTACTCCCGGCTGTAACTCCTTAAACGCGATATCGTCGCCTGGTTTAAAGTTCTGCAGCTCCTCGGCCGAGACCCTTACCTCAAACAATGTACGCGCCGATACGCCGCTCTTTTTGAGATGTCCCATCTGCGGCATTGCGATGACGCGAGCGGCCTTTTTTGTGTCATCAACCAGATGTGTACCGACTTGCACGGCAGAGTACCCGTCGCGTTCGACGGTTTTTAAAGCGATGACACGTGATTCCGGAATATATACTACGGTTACCGGAAGTGTTGCTCCATCAGGAGCGAACACCTGCGTCATTCCAATTTTTTGACCTAAGAGTGTAAGCATAACTACGCGAGTCACCACGCCGTCTTGTTCGAGGGCCGCATGGCCCGGACGAACAATACGCCCGCGAAGTTGCTACATCTTGATCTCGATATCCACACCAGCCGGCAACGAAAGGTTCATAAGCGCATCGATCGTTTTTTGCTGCGGTTCCGAGATATCGATCAGTCGCTTGTGAATACGCATTTCAAACTGCTCGCGACTGTTTTTATCAATAAAGGTTGATTTGTTAACGGTGTACTTGTGCTTTTCGGTTGGCAGTGGGATCGGTCCTGCTACGGTGGCACCGGATCGTTGAGCCGTGTCTACGATCTGCCGTGCCGACTGATCAATGACCTTGTTATCGTAGGCCTTGATCTTAATGCGGATGCGCTGCTGCAATGCCTCTCCCTCAGCCGTATCGGTCTTATCAGATTTTGTCTTTGCAGCAGCCATTTCCGACTAATTCAGTTACTTAATGATCGATGTTACGACTCCGGCGCCGACCGTTTTACCACCCTCGCGGATTGCAAAACGCATTTTCTCTTCCATGGCAACCGGCTTTTGTAATTTGACCTTAAGCTTAACGGTGTCGCCTGGCATTACCATCTCGGTTCCGGATGGTAATTCAACATCACCGGTAACATCCGTCGTGCGGACGTAAAATTGCGGCTTGTACCCCTTAAAGAAAGGCGTATGTCGCCCACCCTCTTCTTTGTTGAGGATGTAGACTTCGCTCTCAAACTCGGTATGCGGGGTAATTGATCCCGGTTTTGCCAAAACTTGTCCGCGTTCTACCTCATCCTTTTTGGTACCGCGCAGTAAGATTCCGGCGTTATCACCAGCCATCCCCTTATCAAGCTGCTTGTTGAACATCTCAACACCCGTTACAACCGTCTTAGTGGTTGGGCGCAGACCTACAATCTCGATCTCATCGTTGATATTGATCTCACCGCGCTCGATGCGGCCGGTAACAACCGTTCCGCGACCTTCAATCGAGAAGATATCCTCAATCGGCATCAAAAACGGCTTGTCGGTCTCTCGCTTTGGCTCTGGAATCGACTCGTCAAGAGCGGTCATCAATTCAAAAATCGGCTCGCACTCCTTGCAGTCTTTGGCGCCCTTGTTGGCACATTCTAGCGCTTTGGTGGCAGAACCACGAATAATCTTGGCGTTGTCGCCATCGTACTCATACTTTTTAAGCAAGTCGCGAATCTCAACCTCGACCAAATCAACCAACTCGGCGTCATCAACCATGTCGATTTTGTTCATAAAGACAACGATCTGAGGAACGCCAACCTGACGAGCTAACAAAATGTGCTCGCGTGTCTGCGGCATGGGACCGTCCGCAGCCGAGACAACCAAAATTGCGCCGTCCATCTGAGCGGCACCGGTGATCATGTTTTTGATGTAGTCGGCGTGTCCAGGACAGTCAACATGGGCGTAGTGACGCTTGTCTGACTCGTACTCACAGTGTGAGGTCTGAATCGTAATACCACGCTCTTTTTCTTCAGGAGCCTTGTCAATCTGCTCATAATCGAGCTTTTTGGCCTGACCCTTTGTCGAGAGACAGGTCATGATCGCTGCCGTTAGCGTGGTTTTACCGTGGTCGACGTGACCAATGGTTCCAACGTTTACGTGTGGTTTACTTCGTTCAAACTTGTCTGCCATGTTGAGTAATTAAGAGTTACTTAAAAATGAGTACCGCTGGCCCATACAGTATGAACCGGGTAGACCAAGCAATAATACGGGACCGCTCTAGACATGTCAACAAGAGGGCCAAAAATAATAAGTCCGGTATTATCCAATGTTTTTTGTGCTTTGTAAAGGTTTACATACTATAAATAGCTGCTATCAATGCTATTGCCAGCAAAATATGCGCTGGTAGTACCTTAAGTAACAAAGAGAGGACGTGTTAAATGGGCAGAAAAGTATCGGAAAAAACCCTTTACCTGGAGCCACGGGTGCTTAAATTGCGCCAGCGGGGGCGCTCCAACCAGCAAATCTCGGAGGAACTCAGCGAGCCGGTCTGGCGGGTAAAACAGGTAAACTCTAGGCTGCTCGCGAGCGGTAAGACCTCCTCACGGCGAGGTGGCACTCTCTCGGACCGCCAAATCAACAAAAGAGAGTCGGCTATTGCTGTGCTGCGGGCGAATGGTGTGCCCAATGCTCAGATTGCCGCAAATCTCGACATTGGCAAAACTACGCTCAATAACCACATCTCGAGGATGATCAAGGATAAGCGTACTGAGCCGCGCGCTCCCGGCAATCGGGCTTTGCCGGCTGCCCGAGTCATAAAGTTCTGGAAAAAACCCGGCACCCCTGAATTTGATCGCTTTGTTGAGCTCGTACGCGTGGGCAAGACCTACGGTCAGATCAGTAAACGTTACGGGTGCAGCAAGGCCCGCATCGGCCAGATCGTCAAGATCATGCGCGCACGTTATGGAGCCGCGACCTTTACCGGGTAACGGCCCTTTTAGCTTTCACGAGGGCGCGATCAACCGATCGCGCCCTCAACCCTTTAGCTGAGAGAGTTTTATTTTGTTGCCGCGATAAACCCAACAAAAAGTGGGTGCGGTACGAGTGGACGTGACTGAAACTCAGGATGGAACTGACAGGCCACAAAAAAACGATGCTTGGGCAACTCAATAATCTCGACAAGGTTACTCCCCGGATTAACGCCGGATATCTGCAAACCCTTTTTCTCAAGGACCGGCACATACTTTGGATTAACCTCGTAGCGATGTCGGTGTCGCTCTTGGACGCTGCCCTTGCCGTAAAGATCGCGCACTCGGGTCTTGGGCACTAGTCTACAGGTGTAGTGTCCGAGACGCATGGTTCCACCTAGCTCTTTTTGTTTAATTTTGGCTACCTGGTCGGCCAGCGTGTGAATAACCGGGTCTTTTGTGTTGGGATCAACCTCGGTGGTCCTGGCCGAGCGCATCCCACAGACATTGCGCGCATACTCGATGACCGCCATTTGTAAGCCGTAACAGAGCCCCAGGTATGGAATATTATTCTCGCGAACATGTTTGATCGCGCGTAATTTACCGGTCACCCCGCGTTTACCAAAGCCGCCGGGTACGATGATCCCGTCATAGTCAGATAGTTGTTTGACCTTTGAGGGCGATTTCTCAAACTCCTCGGCGTTGATCCAAGTAATCTCCGGTTTGCGACGGTTGGCCCAGGCACCATGTTTAATCGCCTCGATCACCGATATATACGAGTCCGATAGGACAAAGTCACCGGTACCAAAATACTTACCAACGATGCCGATCTTGACCGGCCGCGTGGACCGCTTAATACCCCTCACAAAAGCACGCCACTCTTTGCCATCACTCTTTTTTGGTTTGAGGTTGAACTTCTCCAGCAATCGTTTGCCGATATGGTCACGCTCAAAGTTAATCGGAACTTGATAGATAGTTGAGATGTCCGGAGCCGATATAATATCGCGCGGACTGACATTACAAAAGACCGAGACCTTTTTTTTACGCACATCATCGAGCGGAACAGACGAGCGCGCGATAATGATATCGGGCTGGATCCCGACCGAGTTTAGAGCGCGCACGGCGTGTTGGGTCGGTTTGGTTTTCATCTCCCCGACCATGCTGGGCACCGGAAAAAAACTGACCATAATAAAGGCGATCTGGTCGGGATATTTTAGTTTCATGATACGCGCGGCCTCGAGGTAGACTAAGTTTTGGTACTCGCCGACGGTTCCGCCAATCTCAACCAACACAAAGTCAGCTTTTTGATGCTGCGCAACTCTTCTTAAGCGCCGCTCTATCTCCTCGGTAATGTGCGGAACAACCTCGACGCACTTGCCGTTATAACCCAAATTTCGCTCGCGATTAATTACCGACTGGTAAACCATGCCGGTGGTCATGTAGTTCTCACGAATAATATCTTGGTCCAAAAAACGCTCGTAGTTACCGAGGTCCTGATCGCTCTCCAGCCCATCTTTAGTTACAAAAACCTCGCCGTGTTCGGTTGGGTTCATTGTACCGGCATCCACGTTGAGATAAGGGTCGATTTTCATGGCCGTCACTTTGTAGCCATACTCTTTTAATATCCGCGCGATGGACGCGGTAGAGATCCCTTTTCCGACCCCGGACATGACACCGCCCGCGACAAAAACAAAGTTAGTCTTCATAAATTCCCTGGAAGTTTTTTCCAGCCTACCACTTTAGGTCCTATCGCTCGAGAGAGTTATCCCCCGCTCTCACCAGTATTGTTGCAAGGGTCGCCTAAGGAAGATCTAACGACTCTAAGATAGAGAGCGCGTCTTCAAGCTCGGGTTTGTCGAGGAGATCACCCGAGGCTTGTGAGACATCAGAGCTATTGATCGTAGCAATAAGCTCATAGTCGCCAATTGTAACCGCTCCCGAACCACCCACGCCGATAAATAATTCTATGACTCGATCCTCATAGACAAGATGTGATGGTTCTACCGGCGTACCGTCAATAGTAATCAGATCAGCTGGCTCAAATGCACCCGCACCGACACCCGTGCGGCACCAAATAGTCACGTCTGTGTCCCCTTGATCCCGAATACCTATCTCAAGCGAGAGGCTGCTATTGGCGGAGCTAAAGCCCACAATACTGCTTGGCTCCTGGCAAAACGGATCATTGAGACCCTCAAAGCTAACTTGCTCAGCCGTCCAGCCCTCGGGCAGGTCTGCGGTATAGCCGATAGTTGGGTCGGTATATTGTGCGCCCGACCCAACTTGGACAGGGTCCGCGCTAACGACGGTCTGGACGGGCTCCTTTTGGGGCGGCGTTGCTGGAGGACGGGCTTGAGAGATCGTGACGGTCAAACGCTCCGGATCGATCTCGCGATCAAAGCAGTGCTCACCCGACAGGTGGTTCCAGTTGGAGGTATAGGGATCAAAAACGGGATAGCCAAAGGGGTCGGCGGCCGCAGCGCTCGGGGGAGGATCAAAGGACTGAGCCAACTCAAACGTCGCACAGAGCTCAAAGGTCAGGTCTCCGGTTGAGTTGTATGTGTAGCTCTCCCCGCTAAAAGGATCAACCGGGAGCAAGTAGCCCGTCACGTCGGTCTCGAGATCCGCGAGGGTTTTGGGTAACGCGTTCTTGGACGAGTAATAGCTAATCACCTCGCTTTGAATTTGATACAGGTCGGAGAGTCGTCGGCTGTCAAAACGCTCGGCTCGTTGCTCGCTGGGAGTCCCGACTATAAAAAATCCCCCGACTAATGTGGCAAGCACGATCACTGATGTTACGACGGCCACAAACACCGATGCCATTGATTTTTTTGCGGAGCGACGTAAATCCCATAAGTAGTAACCAAAAACAGCGGCAGCGACCACCAACACAGCTACGACTTTGAGTAAAAAGTTAGTGGTCAACCCGCCGCTCAAAAAATTGTAGACCAGCACGATCAGATCAATGATTAGAGTTACGGCCGATACAAATAAAGCCAAATAGGTCAGCCAGCGGCGGATACCGATGTTCTTGCGTGAGGCGTCGCGCAGCATCCAGCGGCCGGTTAACCAGGACATTATGATAAAAATCGGCCAGACGACCACCAAGGCCGAGGTACCAAAGATAAAGGAGTAGTTCTGCCCGCCCCCGTAAGCGTAGGCATAAGCCCGTTTAGTCCCCTCAAACCAAACATCAATAAAATCAAAAAGCAGGGCCAAAAAGGCAAAAACTCCGATGTAGAGCACTAAAAAGAGCAGCAGGTAACTAAATACTTCTGCCGCGGTCGAGCGAGAGGCCGTCCCTCCTGTTTGCTTTGGTTGTGCCATAGTAATAACAGTATACCATTGAGCATCAACTCAAAACACACCCCCCAGGATCTGGCTTGCCCGGTCAGAATTGCTGCTCTAAGCCCGTGGGGTTCCGGGGAGTTCTCGCAGGCGCGTCAAAAGATTGGTGTCTGGCCCCTCAGGCCAGACTTTTGACGCCGAGAGTACAGGCGGACGCGTGCCGCTGGAGCGCGCGGACCGCCGGTCCCCGCAACCCCACGGGCAAGAGCCTATTTTGGCTCGTCCTCGCCGCTGATTTTACGTGCGATATTAGGCGGAACCTCCTCGTAACTGGCAAACTCCATTGAATAGCTCGCTCGACCCTGCGTCATAGAGCGCAAACTGGTCGCGTATCCAAACATCTCTGACAACGGCACCATGGCGTGTACCACTTTAATCCCCTGGTTGCGATCGACCATCTCCTGAATCTGGCCACGCTTGGCATTAAGGTCTCCAACGACGTCGCCCATGCTGGTCTCCGGAGTGATTACCTCTACCTTCATGACCGGCTCAAGAATAATCGGCTTGGCTTTGTTAATTGCCGTTTTGACACATTTAGAGCCGGCGATTTTAAAAGCCGCCTCACTGGAGTCAACGTCGTGGTACGACCCATCATAAAGCGTGACCTCGATATCGACGACCGGGTACCCGGCAATTACACCGTTATCCAATGCACCTTTAACACCCTTTTGAACGGCAGGAATAAACTCATTAGGAATAACACCCCCCTTTATTTTATCAATAAACTCAAAACCCTTGCCACGCTCGAGGGGCTTAACACGCAGCCAAACGTGTCCGTATTGTCCGCGACCACCGGTTTGCTTGATATACTTCTCCTCTGCCTCGGCCTCGCCTTTGATCGTCTCTTTGTAAGCCACTTGCGGACGACCGACATTTGCCTCGACTTTGAACTCACGCTTCATGCGGTCAACGATGATGTCTAAGTGTAGTTCGCCCATACCGGCAATAACGGTCTGGTTAGTCTCCTCATCACTCTTGACTCTAAAAGTTGGATCCTCCTCAGCCAATCGCGCCAGCGCGATACCCATTTTTTCTTGATCGGCTTTTGTCTTAGGCTCGATTGCGATCGAAATAACCGGCTCCGGAAAGGTAATTTTTTCTAAAATCACCGGTGCGTCCGGATCGCAGAGTGTGTCGCCCGTCGTAGTGTCCTTGAGTCCGACTGCCGCTGCGATCTCTCCGGCATAAACCGTTTTGACCTCCTCGCGCTTATCAGCATGCATACGCACGATCCGTCCGATGCGCTCTTTGTTTCCGGTAGAACTGTTAAGCACGTAAGAGCCGGCCTCAAACGTCCCCGAGTAAACTCGGAAAAAGATTAGCTTACCGACAAAAGGGTCCGCCAAAACTTTAAAAGCCAAGGCTGCGAGAGGCTCGTCATCCGAGGCCTTGCGCGTGATCTTTTTGGTCTCATCACTTGGGTCCGTGCCGACAACTGGCGGCACATCCAACGGGCTCGGCAAGTAATCAACCACGGCATCCAATAACAGCTGTACCCCTTTATTTTTTAAGGCAGAACCACACAAGATCGGAATAATCTTAAGCGCCAAGGTGCCTTTGCGCAGCGCCGACTTGAGTTGCTCATAGGTTGGAGCGGTTCCACCTAGGTAGGCCTCCATCAATGCGTCATCTTGCTCAACTATTTTTTCGATTAGT
>JAUYIX010000025.1 GCA_030688115.1 bacterium | reverse complement strand
TCCCCGCTCGTTAGTCATAGAGCGAATCTAACTCTTTTTTGACTTGGACTGTACGCTCTTGCTCGGCAGGACGCAAAATACGATTGACCGCCGCAGCCACGCGCGCACCAAAGCCATCAGACGTAAGTTTAAGTGCATCTTGCAGCGACTGCACATCTTTAGCTGTAGGCATACGCGTCAGTTAAGTAAACATCGTCCAAGGGCCCATACAGTGATTATAACATGCACCAGTTCAATAAAACAAAACCCCGTGCGCTTATCGCTCAACCTTACGGAAGGGCCTGCACGAGGATTTACTTGTTACCGTCTATAATACTCACAAGTTAGCAGATAGCAAAAAGTCCGTTTTAGGCAGTAGATAATTTTAATTGAGACGTTGCCACTAACGCTGGAACTCTTCTGTGGCGCTCTCTACATCGGCACCCGAGCTTGTCTCGTTTACTATATTCTCCTCATCCTCACTCTCCTCGGTGGAAGTGCCGGACGTCCCAGATGTGCTGCTCGGCGAGACCACGACTGGAACTACTGCAATAACACGGTGTTCCTCCTTACGGTAGATGATTGCTTGCGACTGGTACACCAAAAGGATATCGCCGTTGCGTGAATTCTTGTAAAATTCCTGGTTTGACTGTCGCAGTTTATCTACATCTGTGATGGTTGCTACAGTTGGTTTGTCCGTGGGCACTAAAATAATAGTTGAGACTGCATCAATGATCTCTTGACTCGCCCGCTCAGCTATTTTTGTCTGGGTCTCGGGACTCCTGAGCGACCGATTAAGCCAGACGGTATACACCAGTCCGGCTGCCAAAACGGCAACCAAGACCCACAAGATAGCAATGAGTCTTCGATGTCCTCGGGTTCTTGTTGCGCGTGCGGTTTCTGTGGCCATGTGGGTTTGTTAGCGGTTAGATACAGTGGGATTATACGAGCCCATGATGCGCCAGGTCAAATCAGCTAGTTAGTTTTTTGGGCTTCCATGGACGAACCCGCTCTAAAAGTTGTCCCGCTGGCGTTGCTCGAGTTTTGGGCAAATTGGAGGTTGACCGTGCCGGCGGTTCCACCATTACGCACAGTTATAGTCACAAATAGGTTTTCGCTGCCGTTTGAGCCTGCACCGTTTGAGAGAGAAATTGAAGGAGTTGCAACACCGCACGCAAAGTCTGTGTCGGCACCCGAGCTAGGCGAGTTGAGTAGCGTGTAGCTCATATTACAGGTAGCACCGGCTGGAGCCGTCACCCCAATTTTGAGGTCAGGAGAGTTGCTGGTAACACGCGTAATGATGTTGTATGAGGCGATCCAGGTCTCACTCGCGCCGATAGGAAACGACAGATGATCATCGTTTTGGAGCGTTGAACTGGAGGTAACAGTCTCATCAGCCGTCTTTATCTTAACGGTGGCACCCGCTGCAGCACTTGCTGAGGTCCAAGTAAGTCCGCCCGTCCCGTCGGTCGATAAGAGTTGGCCGCTCGTGCCATCCGCTGGAGGCAGGGTCCAGGTGACGTTACCAGCTAACGAGTCTGATGCTTTGAACCCGACATAATTAGAGCCGTTAGCTGCTAGCTCTAAAAAGCGCTGTTCTGACGTATTGCCTGCCGCTACCCCAAAGGGGTTAAGCACGAGAGCCCCGGCCGTAGTCGGTGAAATCGTAACCGCGCCGGTCGCCGCAACATCAAAGCCGGTAAAGTCAATGATGCCGGTCGTGCCTAAAATGGTGTTGGTGCCGATGTTAATGGCATTAACGATATCGGTGTCGGTAAGATCGATTGCATCCGTCATACCACCCGCAGCAGAGGAAATGAGCAAACCGGTCTTGGACGTGGTCGCCAACTGATCGATGCTTATGAGATACCCCGAGTCAGTCCCCACACTTGCCGGATTTTGGAATACGAGCGAGTCATCATTGCTCGTGAGCGAAATAGCGGCATCTCCCCCATCAGCGTCGTTGCCGTAGATCTGTTGGAGTGTACTCGTTGTAAGACATGTTCCACCAGAGATACAGACAGTGCCGTCGGTATCAGGGAGCGTGTAGGTCCGCGCTGCGGTGAGATCGCCAACATCGAGTGTCCCCAAGAACGTCGCGCCAGCGGACTCCAAGATGCTGAACTCCGAGGCTGCGTTATTGAGAACAATGTCAAAAGCGCCTGTCTGGTTCCAGTTGGCAGTGAGGGCGCCCAGCTCGATACTGTCGGCGTTGACCGTGATGCCATTGCCCGCACCAACATCGACCGTGGGAGTAGAACCCTCTGAGGCGCTCGTGCCAGTGAGCCCAGCACCAGCCGTCAATGAGGCCACGTAGTTGCCGGCCGTCTCTACCCCCAGCGTGACGCAGTCCGAGCAGCCCAAGTCGGTGGCGGTAATGGTACCGGTGCCACTTGTTGAGAGCGACCCACCAGAGCCTATGACGAGTGAGTTTGTGTTGGTGCCCGATGTGATACCGGAGAAGGGCACACTGCTGGCCGTACAGGTTCCGCCTGAGATGCAGACCGTGCCGCTCGTGTCGGGAAACGTATAGGTACGGTCGGTCGTGAGATCGCCTACATCAAACGTCCCATAGAATGTATCGCCCGAAGACTCAAGGATACGTAGCTCCGATGCGGCGTTATTCAGGCGGATGTCAAAAGCACCCGTTTGATCCCAGTCTCCGGCTAGTGGGCCGAGTGTTACCTGCGAGCCAATCTTTTGCAAACCGTTGCCAAAAGTGAGGTTTACTGACGAAGAGATTTGCACCCA
>JAUYIX010000095.1 GCA_030688115.1 bacterium | reverse complement strand
CGGTGGAGTGTGGCAGAATATGGATGGCGGGTCTTCGCCCGAGCTGGTCATCAGCATCCCGCAGGGGACACTGATGCCAGGTATCGGGTTCGACCTCAACGATCGCCCGCACACCATCTTCGGATGGGGCGCGAACGACGTCGGTCACCGTCGCTGGGTCCCTTCGCTGGGACCCGTAGAGTAATCGTAATCGCGAGCATAGCTCGCTTCACCCGGGGGAACAGTATTCAACTCTGTCCCCCGGTTTTTCTTCCCTAAAAAATCATTCCACGTTGACAGGCATTGGCCGCTACTTGCCCATAGTGGTTGTGTTGATGAGTTATTCCGAGAATCCGTGTCTAGTATATGGGGTACACTCCAGTCCTCGTGGAGCCCTGCGACAGAAGTGACGATTTCTAGCGGAGCAAACAACTGCAACTCCGTAACCTATGCAGACGAGACGGTTACGAGCATTTTAGCCACAATGGATAACAGCACATGCGGTGGCGATGGTGAGCCGATTATCGTCAGATGGGTAGCCTCGGTGCGTGAGAATGATATTCAGGACTGTACGGAAGTGGTTCCGCCTGGTGAAAAGTGCACACCCTTTGCTGCATTGACGGTATTAACACAAAAAAGAAAAGGCTATCAAATTTATTATGGGGACGAACTCGAAAATGCATATCAGAGCCGTGTAATTCTCAATAAAAAACTACCTTAGCGCAGCTTGTTTTGCTTTGTACCGGGCGACTTTGAGTGCTCTCGGGCGGTCTTTTAATAGTATCTCCAACAGCTTTAATGATTTACTTAAAGACCCCGACTGCCATTTATATTGCAAATGGATCAATGCCGGCAATCCTCGGCGCAGTGCAAGCGGCCGGCTCAAGCGCATCCGGTGTTTTTAGCGCTTTACTAGCGGGTACCGCAGCAGCGCATGCGAGTTCTCCACTGTTATTGGTGCAGACCAATGTGGTGCCAGAACAGACTCCGACATACATCGATGCGCATACCTCGACCATTGCCGCTGTTGTAGCGGTGGGTAGCGTCAGTGACGTGACAGATGCGGTAGTGCAAGAGATTCTTGACCTGTTTTAGTTTTGTGTCCGTACCGCTCGAGCGTATTTTCTCAAAACCGCCTGAACTGCAAACGCACTAGAATAAAAAAAGCGGAAGGTGCGTACAACAGTATGTTGTGCTTCCTTCCGCTCAAGGTTCAGTGGCTCTTGCCGTTATTGGCGGTGGGCTAGTACACCGCCTGTCTAGCAATCGCCATCTCGCTGGCCGCATACGTGGCCACCGGTTGACCACGCCACGTTTTGACGGGGTGTGGTCGGATGGTTACGATGTTACGGAGCCGCATCCACCTCAATTGCATCTTGCTCAATCCAGAACGCCGTGCAGCTGACGTAATCGTCAGCCACTCTTCGTTCTTGGGGATGCGATGAGATTGCAGCCGTTGCCACAAATCCTTTCGCCATCCAACGAGTGAATCCAGCGAAGGCTGTTGGTCGGCGTAAGCTGCGCGGCGTTGTCGGTGGTATTCCTCCAAGCACTTGTCCGAGCACACTTGTCGGCTTCCCAGCCCAGCCTTGTAGACAAATGTCTTGTCACAGATAGTGCATGTTCGCGTTCCTGTGATGAGATGATGCTCCTCCAACTTATCAATCTCCGACTCTTGAATGAGCCAGACGCCGCTGTCAGATCCGCGCCTACGGCAAGTTACCTCGCCGCTGTCACAGATTTGGTTGATTCTTACAGCAGTGACACCAAGCTTATCGGCAACCTCCTTTGATGTCCACAGCGGGTTGTCTGTGGCGAATACCTCCTCTCCATGTGCTTGACGGATTAGCAGAATCAGTTGCCTGACGCGCTCTTTCGTTAGTCCGAGTCTATTGCCAATCTCCGCTAGCGTAGAGCGATGTTTGACCATCTTGATGATGGTTTGTGTGCTCTCATTTTCTAGGTCTCGCCACTTGACCTCCTTACCCAGGGGCGGTGCGAGCTTGCCTTCGGAAACCAACTTGCGAATAACTGAGTAGGTATAGCTCACTGACAGCCCCAACACCTCGGCAATATCCTCGTTGGAGTAGCCTACCTGCCGCAGCTTGACGATTTGCTCTGCGCGCTTAGCGCGTTTTTCCTCTGACAGGTACCTTCTTCCGCGACGTATTGGTTTAACTCGTCCCTCTTGGATGAGCTTAGACACTGTGTGCGAGATTTGTGACACTGATAGCCCCAACGTCTCAGCGATATCCTCGTTGTAGTAGCCTTCGCGACGAAGTCGCCGGATAGTTTGTTCCCGGCTTTGACGCTCTCCTTTTTTGAGAGAAAAGTAACCGCCTCTGACAATATTGCGCACCTTATCAACGGGAATGTTGAGTTCGGCCGCGATTTGCTCAAAAGCCACTTCCAACTTATCGACGATTTCTTGCTTGGTAGCCCCCGTATCCGGGTGCACAGCGTTTGCATACTCTCTCATGGCAGCCTCCTATATAGTTTTTCAAGGTACGGTTTGGATGTCTACCTGACAGTCAGGTAGGACCGGATATTCAAACATACAGAAATGACCTTGTCAATGGTCTGTGCAGATTTGTCAACGTGGAGTTAATGGCGAGCATGGTCGAACACACGAAATGTCACCTATTGTAGAGATTTTTGATGACTCCCCACACTAAAAGCCGTGTCCGTTTTATAGGGTACGGATCACTGGTGGAGATGGCGGGAATCGAACCCGCGTGGAGCTAACCTCGTATGATCTGTCCACGTGTACTCTCCGCGCTTGGTATCTGACAACGTGGCTCTAAGCGCGGCCAAAAACTACGTTGCGGGTTTCACGAGTTCTCGGTGTTCTACCAGAAACCTGCAGAACACCAACCCCGCTAAGATAACACCTCGATCGCAAGCCGCGGGGTGCCTGCGGGAGATGGCTATTACCTAAAGTTAGGCAAGAGCTGGCGCAACTGAGAGACCACGAACGTAGTCTCGGGCTGCGTTTCCAAATGACTTAGCATTTGTTGAGTGATGCGATTGATTAACGAGAGGCGCATCCCACTCGTACACGCCCAGATGACACGGTGTCGCCCTCAAAGCCGATCATCCCCAAAGGAGGTGCGAACAGACGCGTAAGGCGACTTCGCTCCTCCTTAGGAGATCCCGGATCAGGTAAAACAAATAACGTGCTGGGTTTTAGTTGTCAAAAGAACTATCCACAAGTAAAAAGAACTACCCACAAGTACTAACGTCGCCGACGCATAGCCACATTGATGGTCCGATCCGCCTCGCGCTTTTTGAGCAAGTCACGTTTCTCGTACTGGCGTTTACCGCGCCCGATCGCGAACTCGATTTTGATCAGATTGCGCACACCTATAGCTCGTAATGGCACCATTGTCAAGCCTTTTTGGTTGAGCTGACCGATAATACTGCGCAGTTCTGACTTTTTGAGCAGCAGCGGGCGGCTGCGGGTGGGCTCGTAGCTCGGCTGCGGTCCGGCCGGTTTGTAGGCCGCGATGTGCGCATTGGTCAAGAACAAACTGCCCTTGTGCAACGTCACAAAAGCACTCTTGAGCCGCATGCCGCCTTTTTTGACCGACTTGACCTCAGCTCCCGTTAGTTTGATCCCGGCCGTAAATCGGTCCTGCAAGTTGTAATCCCGTCGGGCTTGTTTGTTTGTGGCGTATTCCATCTCGTGCGTTAGTATAGTAGGACTTACCAATATGTCACAGCTCGATCTCAAACAGGCCGTAACCCATCTCGTGCGCGAGGCGGTTAGGGCATATCTCAATAATGCCACCTATGCCGGGCCGATTCCGGTAGAACATCCCCTCGAATCCCGTGGTGACTACGCCAGTGCGGTTGCCTTTAGCCTGGCCAAGCAGGCCGGTAAAGATCCGGCCTCGATTGCTCACGATCTGGCGATGCAGATCGGCACTATTGCTCCAAAAGTGCACCTGGATGCTTGTGGGTTTAAGGGTTCTGCCGACGTAATGATCGCAACCGTCGAGTCAGTCGGACCTTTTATTAATCTTACGTTATCCAAAACTTTTTTAGCCGGTTTGATCAATCATATTAATCAGCGTGCCGAGCTTTTTGGGACGCGCCCGGCTCAGGATCCCAAGACGATCGTCATCGAGTACTCCGGAGTAAATATCGGTAAGCCCTTTAGTATCGGGCACTTGCGCTCGACGATTAATGGCGCGGTAATTGCTGATCTTTTATCCGCCGTTGGTCACAAGGTTATACGGCTTAACTACCTGGGTGACTGGGGGACGCAATTTGGTAAGCTGATTGCGGGCTACAAAAAATGGGGCACTCCCGAGGGCCTGGCCGGTGATCCGGTAGGGGAGCTGGTACGGGTTTACGTTAAATTTCATCAAGAACTCGCCAAAGATGATGCATTGTCCGAGGAGGGGCGTGAGTGGTTTAGAAAGTTAGAACAGGGCGACCAGGAGGCCACTAATCTTTGGCAACTGTTTGTGGACGCCTCTCTGGCCCACGCTAAAAAAATCTATGATCTGCTCGGCGTTACGTTTGATAAACTGGATGAGGGCGAGGCGCAGTATCGAGACAAAATGTCTGAGGTTTTGGATCTGCTACAACAAAAAGGTTTGCTAAAAAAAAGCCAGGGGGCGACCATCGTTGATTTGGAGGCGGAGGGTCTGCCGGCGCTACTCGTAAAAAAAACGGATGAGGCCAGTCTGTACGCCACGCGCGAGCTGGCCGCCGCGATCGAGCGATACAAGCGTTACAAATTTGACGCAATGCTCTATGAGGTTGGTGCCGAGCAGGAGCTGCATTTTAGGCAGGTTTTTACGGTCCTCAAAAAAATGGGGTTTGAGTGGGCTGACAAATTAGAGCATCTCAAGCACGGACTCTACCGGATGGACGGTCGTAAAATGAGAACACGAGCGGGAACAACGGTCGATATGCTTTCCATTTTAGAGGAGGCCACCGCGCGCGCCCAAAAAGTCATCGCCGAGAAAAATCCTGAGCTGGCCAACCGGGCGGCTGTCGCCCGCCAGGTCGGGGTCGGCGCCGTCAAATACAACGACCTCTCACAAAACCGAGAGCACTCGATCGACTTTGATTTTGACCGCATGCTCTCTTTTGAGGGTAACTCAGCACCCTATTTGCAATACACTCAGGCCCGTATCCGGAGTATCTTGCGCAAAGCGGGCGATACGATTAAGCCGGACAAAATTGCCGCACCTCCCGACGCTGCTCTGCCCGCCCCGGAAGAGCAGCTACTGGCGCGTCGCTTGGTGCGCTACCCGGAAGTAGTCCTTGAGGCGGCCAACCGACGCATGCCGCATTTGTTGGCCACAGAATTATATGAGCTGGCTGGTCGCTTTAATGTTTTTTATGGCAACGTACCGGTTCTTAAGGCGCCAAAAAATGAGCGATTAACGCGCTTGGCACTCTGTGCCGCGACCGCCCAAGTACTGCGCAACGGGCTGGGCTTGCTTGGGATCCAGGCTCCGCAAGAGATGTAAAAGAGACGTAAATAAAACGGCCCGCTTGCGCGGGCCGTTTTAATATCTATTTGGCGCGATCGTGCGCCAAAAAAGAGTCGCTAGAAGTTAAGCTGGATGTTATCGAGGTTCTCCAAGCTATTAATCAGCTCGTTTGAGTAATACGGAGACTGAATAATGTCAGTCGCGGTATCAACTGCCCACCACACAAAAATCAACCAGACGATTAGCAGAGCAATGCTGATAAATCCGATGACTATACCGGCTATCGCCAGGCCTTTGCCGCCTTGGTTCTCTTTTTTGATCTGGTTGAGTGCAACAAAACCAAAGATTACACCGAGTACGCCGAGTCCGACGAGGCTCAGTACAAACGCGGCGATTGCCATGCCGTTTGTCTTTGCGGATTGCATCTGTTGTTCTGCCATTGTGTTGGAAGTAGTTAGATAACTTAGTGCGACAAGTATAGCCTGGTTTCACAATTAAAGCATATTTGGGGGCTGTGGACTAATAGCCGCGCTAATAAAAGCTGAGCCGTTGCCGGGGTTTTGGCCCCTAGCGATCGTGCAGATTGTAGGAGGGGCGCGGGCTTGTTA
>JAUYIX010000082.1 GCA_030688115.1 bacterium | reverse complement strand
GGGTGGTCCGGATTAACTATCTCGACCTCACTAGACTTAGCAAAATCTCCGGCCGTGATCAGGCCCTCCTCTTTTTTCTCGAGTGATAGCTTAATTGGCTCCGCTGAGTGGGACTTGAGCCGAACTTTTTTAAGGTTAAGGATGATCGAGATAACGTCCTCTTTGACCCCATCAATCCCTGAGAACTCGTGCTCGACACCCTTGATTTTTACCGCCGTTATAGCGGCACCCGGCAACGTTGAGAGCAAAACTCTGCGCATACTGTTGCCCAAGGTTGTGCCGTATCCGGGATGTAACGGCTCTAACACTAACTCACCGCGCATCGCATTGTCTGGATCCGGTTTAAACGTTACTTGGGTTGGTAGTTTGATTTTTTCGAGCATACGTATGAATTACTTGGGATAAATAATTAGCGTGAATAAAATTCGATAATTTGCGGCAGGGCGACATTGAGTTCGACATCTTTGGTGGTAGGCAATGCAATGACTTTAGCTGACATACTTGCGGGCGTTAGTTCGAGCCACTGCGGTACCAGTTTAGCCTGAACACCTTTTTTGGCCTCACTAAAGTAGGCTGAGTCATGCATCGACTCCAGCACACTGATCTCATCGCCCACCTTGACCGAGAATGATGGGACGGAGACCCTACTACCGTTAACCAAGATGTGTCCATGCCCAACCAATTGACGCGCTAGTCGGCGAGACTTTGCCAGCTGCATCCGATAAATGACGTTGTCCAAACGCGTCTCAAGAAGTTGCAGCAGCTGTTCGCCCGTGACACCCGCGCTTTTTTGGGCCTTTTCAAAGTAGAGACGGAACTGACCCTCGAGAATGTCATACTCGTGTCGCGCTTTTTGCTTTTCTTGCAGTTGCAAACCAAACTCAGATTGCCGCCTGCGCGCGGTAGGTCCATGTTGCCCGGGAACATAACTGCGCCGAGTAAAGGCGCACTTTGGTGTATAACAACGCTCACCCTTTAAAAAGAGTTTTTCACCTTCACGACGACAGCGTGCGCATTTTGGATCGATTTTTCTTGCCATTAGACTCTCCGTTGTTTTTTAGGCCGCACCCCGTTATGCGGAATAGGCGTCACATCTTTGATCGTTAACACATTGACACCGCGCGCTTGAAAAGCTCGCACAGCCGCCTCACGACCCGATCCGATTCCCTTGATAAAAACATCCACCTCTCGCAGTCCTACCGCCTCCAGTCGATCCATAAGGCTATGTACAACCTGACCTGCTGCATAGGGAGTAGATTTTTTTGCGCCTTTAAAACCGATCGCCCCAGAAGATGACCAACCAATCGTGTCCCCGCTTTTATCGGTAATCGTCACTATTGTGTTGTTGTAGGTCGCTAACACAAATACCCGTCCATGGCTGACAGAACGACGAACTTTGCGCGAGCGTTTACTCGGTGCTGCTTCTGCAGTTGTCGCAACGCTAGTTTTAGTTTTTGTTGGAGTTGGCATTGTTTATGTTTTTTCTGCCGAAGGTTTTCTACCGGATCCCATCGTGATGCGGACATTGCCTCGTACGGTGCGTGAATTACGGCGGGTACGCTGCCCACGAGCGGGCAGGTGTTTAGCGTGACGTGATCCCCTAAAAGAGCCAATGTCTTTTAGACGACGAATATGCAATTGGATCTCTCTGCGCAAGTCACCCTCGACTTTGTACTGTTTGGATAACACATTACGTAACTTGTTCTCCTCCTCGCTCGTCAAATCCTTTGCTTTTTTTTGAGGGTCAACATTAGCGTCTTTAAGTAGAACCAACGCTTTTTGTCGACCGATACCATAAATCCCTGTCAGCGCTATCTGCATGTTCTTTAGTGGATTCAAATTTACTCCTGCAATACGTGCCATACGTTATCCTTGTCGCTGCTTATGTCGCGGAGAAGCCTTGCAAATCACCATCAATCTCCCACGTCGTTTTACGATCTTGCATTTGTCGCATATTTTTTTTACCGAAGCTTGGACTTTCATAAGAAATAGTTATCGTTCTCGGCGCACAATACGACCCTTGGTCAGGTCATAGGGCGATAATTGAATCGTTACCGTGTCTCCGGCCAGCACTTTAATATGGTGCAAGCGCATTTTGCCAGAAAGATGAGCAAGCACTCCTTGACCTCCCTCGAGCGTTACCCGATATTGGGCGTTAGGGAGCGCTTCGTCAATAGTGCCTTTGAGTTCCACCACGTCCGTACGCTTTTGTACTTCGGGGAGAGGCTCTCTCGGGCCATTATTACGACGTTTTGGACGGTATGCGGGCTTACGCGGCGGCAACGGAGTTTATAGATACTAGCAAAAAATTGTGTCAAAACAACACCGCCAGAATGTACGATACTGTGCACAACCTGTCAAGGCCGTCTTAACCCGCTAGCGGTTAACCTCAATTTGCACCTTTGAGGCTTTTTTGGGCAGGTTATTGCGCCAAACGGGGCTCAATTTGACCCGCGCCGATGAGACCTCCGATAATCCCTCGAGATAGCTTTGCGCCTCGTCTTCCTGTTTGCCGAGTAGTTCCGCCCTAAGAGCCGCCTCATCGATGCGATAGGCGGCCTTTTTCTCGGCTTGCACCGAGACGATCAGTCTCTTTTGCTCAAAGTCGGCAGCCTTTTTTGTCCATGTAACAACTTCTTCCTCATCGTTCAATAGTTCTTGATTACCAGGTAGTGAGTCGGATAGTTCTGCTTGCGCGGCAGCGCGCACATCCGCGGGCCGAGTCACAAGTGCTCGCACCTCCACGGTGACCGTTACCTCAACCTGGTCAGCCTCCTCGCCCACCGCTTTATTTGTCGAGGCCTTGGTGACCTGTCCCTGACTCGCCCCATCTAAGAGCTCCTCCTCATCGGTTAGCTTGCTTTTGATCTCTGTGGTAAGCGCCGGAGCAAGTTCACCCTTAACCGCGTCCTTTGCCGAGTCAACATCCTCAGAAGTCAAAACGGTAATCTCTTTTTTTGAACCACCGCTCATGGGCGTGTCGCTTGCCGCCGTAATCCCCTTTTGTTGAACAGCGGGCAAGTCGATAAGCGTAAACGAGCCAGCAGCGA
>JAUYIX010000076.1 GCA_030688115.1 bacterium | reverse complement strand
CTCCTCCAGCGACTCCTCCAGGGAGAACTCACGCGGCGGTGTTAGCAATATCGACTCGTCGGTTCCACTGGCGCGCATATTAGTCAGCTTTTTAGATTTGCAGACGTTGACAACCAAATCTCCTGTCCGACTGTGACTACCAACCACCATCCCGGCGTAGATCTCAACTCCCGGACCGATATAGAGCTCGCCGCGCTCTTGGGCGTTATCGAGTCCGTAGGCGGACGAACGACCATCCTCGTGCGCCACAAGCGAGCCCCTGGAGCGCTCCGGTAGCTTAACGGTCATCTCGCGGTAACTATCAAATACGTGCGAGAGTAGCGCCGTGCCGCGCGTTTTGGTGGCTAAGGCGGCTTTTAAGCCGAGCAAGCCGCGGGTTGGAGCAATATACTCTAGATGAACTTGATTTTGATCATCCGGTTGAGTGGTAGTCATCTCAGCGCCGCGGGCGCCGAGCTCTTGGATTACAGCTCCTTGGAACTCCTCCGGAACATCAATGCTGACAAACTCGTACGGCTCCAACTCTTTGCCCTCCTCTTTTTTGGTAATGACGCGAGGGGAAGAGACCTGCAACTCAAAACCCTCACGGCGCATGGTCTCAATCAATACCGAGAGATGCAGATCGCCACGTCCGGAGACCAAAAAACGATCAGGACTATCGGTCGGTTCTACCCGTAAACTAACATTGGTCTCAAGCTCGCGCTCAAGACGCTCTTTGATTTGGCGGGAGGTAAGCTTTTTTCCATCACGTCCGGCAAACGGGCTGGTGTTAACCCCAAAAGTCATCTGCACGGTCGGAGGATCAATGTGCACCGGACCCAGGACGCGTGGTTGACTTGGGTCGGTGATCGTATCTCCAATTTTTACGTGCTCGCAGCCGGCTACCGCTACGATCTCTCCTGCGCTAACTTCTTTAACCGAGCGCATGCCCAGTCCTTCAAAGATCCTAATATCGGTAATGACTCCGGGCGTTTTTTGAGCGATCTTACCGGGTGCACCCTGGTCATCCGTAACTTCTGCGGTAACGCAGACTACCGACTGTCCCTTTTTTAGGGTACCCGAGCGCAATTTTCCGACCCCTAATCGACCCACGTATGAGTCATCTTGGAGGGCCAAGACGAGTAGCCCGGGTTGTTCTACCTGCTCAACAAGAGGCGGAGGGGTCTCTTTGATGATCGTCTCAAAAAGCGGAATCAAATCGCCGCTTTGCACATCCGGCTCCAAACCGGCAAAACCTTTGAGCGCAGAGGCATACACGATCGGGAACTCAAGCTGCTCGTTTGTGGCATTAAGCTCGGCAAAAAGATCAAAGGTTTTATTTACGGCCTCCTCGGGGTTGGCATCAGGACGATCGACCTTATTGACCACGACGATCGCGCGCAGTCCCAGGCTCAAAGCCTTTTTAAGCACAAAGCGTGTTTGAGGTTTTGGTCCCTCTTTGGCATCTACCAGCAAAACCACCCCGTCGACCATTTTTAGGATACGCTCCACCTCTCCGCCAAAATCGGCGTGGCCCGGTGTATCGACAATGTTTATCTTGATGCCTTTATAGACCAGACTGGCGTTTTTGGCCTTAATTGTGATTCCGCGCTCGCGCTCCAGATCCATCGAGTCCATGATCAGATCTTTTTGGTCAACATCTGTAACGACCGTCTTTGTTTGTTTAAGCCTGGCATCCACCAGCGTTGTTTTGCCATGATCGACGTGCGCAATAATCGCAATGTTGCGCAAGGTTGATACCTGCGTTTGCGACTTGTCTGCAGTCGTGCCATCGTTAACTTGTGTGGTCGTCTCGCGTGGTAACATGAACCGAGATGATGCCAACTTTGTAACTAAAAGTCAACTTCTTATGCCGGTCGAACCGACAGATCCAAATCAGCCAGCATCTCCGGCGCTGCCGGAGAGTCCTGAGATGTCCAAGGCTCTAAAGACTGCACCAAAACCAAAAGATGCCCTAAAAAAAGATCCTGGCGCGGTAAGTGCCGAGACGATTAAATCAAATGCCGAGACGGTTAAATTAAAGCGGGAGGACATTAATAATGTTCTTACCGAGGCAGAACAAGCGCTTGGGCGGGAGGCTCCGTCCAAAGAGCAAGCAGCGGACCTATCAACCGGTGCCGAGACACAAATCGTTAGCAAGGAGTTGCGCGAGAAGGCCAAACGACTGCGAGATGCTCAAGTAGCAAAAAGCGCACAAGCGGAGGAGGAAGAGGCTGAGGTTGCGGCAGCTCGCCAGGCAGCACAGGCAGCGTATGAGGCAGCCGGAGATGTTCTACCCGATCAGACGCCAGAAGAAGATGCGCAGAAAGACGCCGAGGAGACGGTGCAACAAGCGGTTAAGGCAGAACAAGCGCGAGAAAATCTGAAGAGTGGCGTCGAGTCGCCGGACTTTTCAAAAAAACAGCTAACGTTTGCCCTCAAGCAAGCGCTCGACTTGCGAAAAGCAGTAGCCGAGGTTGGCGGAGTCGAGAAGCTTGATCTAGAACAACGATCCCAACTTAATAATAGATTAGCGGATCTTAAGATATTTTTTTCTGGGAATCTGGCACAAAAGAACGGTGATCTACTGGCGCAAAAGCTTGGGCTAAAAGGTGAGTTTGGTCCCGGAAGTAGTGTGCCGCAGTATCAATCGGAGTCGCCAAAAAACGTTGAAGAGCTGCTTAAAAATCGGCGCGTGGCGATCCTGAGTGAGGCGCTGCCATTTATGTATATGCACTACGAGCAAAAGCCGGATACGCAAGAGCCACTCGACCAGCTTGAGGTTAGGGCGACAGGGCTTTTGCCGCAGTTGCAGCGGGCCATACTTGAGGGTGCTGCTCAGCCGCAAGATTTTGCGTCAGAGCTGAGTGCCGTTAAGGGGGGTGGGGATAAACAGATAAAACAACTTTATGAGGCACAAATTGCGCGTGAGAGATTAGGCGCTCAGGATTGGGCAAAATATAACGAAGCCCTGGCGGTTTTGCACGACGACGAACTCAACATAAATCTCAATGGAGAGTTAAACAGCTCTCGAACATCCATGGAAGACATGCCAAAATATGGCGAAAAGTTGCGTGGCTTTGTTGGCGATTACGGCGTGATGGAGATATTAAAAAACGAATATGAAGGGGAAGTAAATACCTGGTTAACGCAGCTCAATCAGGAGCAGCAAGAGGCCGTAAAAAAATATATTGACGCAGCGCTCGATACTTACTCCGGCAACCTAAATGAGCAAGAAACGGCTGAGTTGACCAGATTGCTACCCGGGAAAAGTGTCTAAAACCCCTCCACTTGGCGTGGCGAGGCCCTATGCTATACTCTGCCAGAAAACAACTAACAGACCTTTGAGAGGGGGTGAGTAGTATGGCAATGGAAATGATGCTCGTAGGTAGCAAAGTCAAAGCTTACATCAAAGAAAAAGGTGGTAAGACCAGTGGTGAGCTTATGGACGAACTAAACAAGCACGTCGCTATGATGCTTGATCACGCAGTCGACCGCGCCAAGATGAACAAGCGCACAACTGTAAAAGCTCAGGACGTCTAAACGTTCCGTGTGTTTAACAAAAATCATCCGACACGTTCGGGTGATTTTTGTTTTATAAAAAACTCTGTATAATATATACGTCTAATTATTTAATAAGGAGCTATGGCCAAGAAAAAGAAGGCAGCCAAGCGCAAGGCGACCAAGAAAAAGGTCGCTCGCAAAAGCACAAAGCGCAAGGCGACTAAAGCCAAAAAAAGCGTCCGACGCAAGAAGTCGAAAAAACGCTAGCGTTTAAAAAAGGCCGCGCATATCGCGCGGCCTTTTGCTATACTCAGGAGACTATGCAACCAGGGACACGTTCAGTCGTTATTGTTGGCTCAGGACCAGCCGGGCTTACCGCTGCAATTTATGCTGCGCGAGCTGAGCTAAAACCGCTTGTATGTGCGGGGGAGCAGCCGGGCGGCCAGTTAATGATCACCAGTGAGGTTGAGAATTTCCCCGGATTTTCTAAGGGTATCCTTGGTCCCGACCTCATGAAGGAGATGCGTGATCAGGCGCAACGTTTTGATGCGGAGATTTTGGACGTCAATGTCGATTCGGTTGATTTGTCACAAAAACCGTTTGTCGTAAAAGCGGGTGGCCGAGAGTTTAAAACGCACAGTATTATTATCGCTACCGGTGCATCCTCCAAGTGGTTAAAGCTGGAGTCCGAGCAGCGTTTGATTGGCAGTGGTGTCTCGAGTTGCGCTACTTGTGATGGGTTCTTTTTTAAAGACAAGGAGGTTGCAGTCGTTGGTGGTGGGGATGCAGCGCTCGAAGAGGCACTATTTTTAACAAAATTTGCCACAAAAGTAACACTTATCCACCGCCGCGATACGTTACGCGCGTCAAAAATAATGCAGGAGCGGGCAAAAAACCACCAAAAGATCGAGTTCATCTGGAATACGGAAGTGCAAGAGGTGTTGGGAAAAGATAAAGTCTCCGGTCTTAAACTTAAAAACAATAAGACGGGCCAAGAATCCGAGTTTAAAACGGACGGCCTGTTTGTCGCTATCGGGCATACCCCCAATACGCCGTTTTTAAAAGGCCAGGTCGAGGTTGACCCAAAGGGTTACATTGCGGTCAAAGATCTTACTAAGACCTCGGTTGAAGGAGTTTTTGTGGCCGGTGACGTGCAGGACCACCGCTATCGTCAAGCGATTACCGCTGCGGGCCTGGGTTGCATGGCCGCGATTGATGTAGAGCGTTGGTTAAGCGAAAAAGGCTTATCAGAATCAAAAGCACCTACCAGCAGATATGGTGCCTAGTGTGGTACACTAGCCGCAACCAAAAAGGAGATGGAGTATTTACACTCGCCGGTCAAGGCTTTTAAAAATCTAAGCAAAACTGCTCTTTTGACGGACGCGATCTTTGTTGTGGCGAGCATTTGGATTGTCTTGATTGGCTTACAGATTGCAGACCAAGCTGCACTCGACGCGCTGACCGGTTCTGCCACAATACGGATTGTCGCTGAGGTCACGCTTGGTGTCTTGGCGGTTTGGATGTCCGTAACGGGAGTCGGGTATTTATTACAACACGCGGCACGCGGTAAAGCCGAGTTTGTCCCGATCCTGGTTATGTCGGCCTTAGCAGCAACACCGCTGGCACTGCTTGGGATTGCCGCGGTAGTAGTAGAACTTTTTGTGACGTTAGCGCCGCTCAGCGAGGAGCTCTCGTATGTTATCACGCGCAGCTTGCTCTGGGCCGGGGTCATCCTTGGCGCCCCGGGGGTTTATTTTGGGATTGGTCTTTACACACTCGCGGGGCTTAATAAATCGACAGCCGCACTGATTGCCGTTTTTTTGACGCTGGTCGTGATTTTATTGGTAATGCTGCGGAACCTGTTCCCGTTAGCACTCTGATCAATCCGGGACCGCCGCGACCATACGGACCGCGCTCAATAAGTCTGCTAAACTGGGGGTATGTTTAAGGTTGCTGATTGGAAAGGAAAACCGGCCCCCGAGTTTGTTGACGGCGAGTGGCTGGATGGTTCGCCTTTGACCCTGATGGGTCTGAGAGGACGGGTCGTGATCGTCGATTTTTGGGAGTACAGTTGTATCAACTGTATCCGGACTCTGCCATATTTGCGTGGGTGGTATAAGCGCTACCACGATCGAGGCTTGGAGATTATCGGCGTACATGTGCCCGAGTTTGAATTTGGAAAAGAGCGCGCCAACGTCGAGGCCGCCATTAAGCAGCATGGGATCACCTGGCCGGTCGTCCTGGACAATGATTATCGCACCTGGAACGCCTACAACAATAACGTTTGGCCGCGAGAATTATTGATCAACCAAGCGGGTATTGTGGTTCATGATCAGTCCGGTGAGGGCGGTTATCGCGAGACCGAGCAGCAAATACAGGAGTTACTCAAGCAGGCGGGTGACACCAAGCCGATGCCAAAGGTCCTGGAGTATGTGCGTGAGACGGATCATCCGGGGCGGGCCTGTTATCGAACATCACCTGAGTTGTATCTTGGAGCTGAGCGGGGCATTTTGGGTAATGCGGAAAAGCCTACAACTAAAGCCGTCACGTTTGCCGAGCCGACAAAAATGCAGGAGGACGTCGTGTATGTAGCCGGGACCTGGAGCCGGCAGGGACAGTTTATACAGCGTAGCGAGGGTTCTGCCAAAAAATCAGCTTGGTTGGGACTCATGTATCACGCTAAAGGCGTGTACTTGGTAATTAAACCGCAGACAGAGAGCGGGTTTACGGTTTGGGTAGAACAAGATGATGTGCCTCTAACTGCCCAGCAAGCCGGTCAAGATGTCATTGTAGATGAGCGGGGATCGTATCTAAAAGTCGATCAGGCGCGCATGTACCGCTTGGTCAATAATCCTGAGTTTGGGGTGCACACGCTCAAGTTATATCCCGAGTCGGATAGTTTTGGCGCCTACGCCTTTACGTTTGAGTCCGCTTGCCAATAAGGCTCTGTTTGGCGCGTGTCGCTGCTTTGACTTGATCTGCACGGCCAGCTTAGGTACCTTGCACCAACAATGAAACTACCTACTCTCTCTTTGATCTCCAAAAATAAACGAATACTGGATGACTCCAACGCCCTGGTGGTCTTTTTGCGGTCTGCCGATAGTGCGCGTAGTGATCTTGGGCTGGGTAAATTGTTAGCTCCCGCGGACCTTACGACCTATCGATCGTTTATCAAAGACCGTGGCTTTAAGGCGCGCAAATTCGATTCGATTTATATGCCAACCAGTACCGGATTGCTGATCCTGTTTG
>JAUYIX010000064.1 GCA_030688115.1 bacterium | reverse complement strand
CGGCTCCAAGACAAACGCGACTCCGGATTCGATTGGCCGCAACCAGCCCAGAAAGTGCATCCCCACCAGGATGATGCAAACAAGAATAATTGTGAGGCTGGATCGGAATAGTTTTGGCGCGAGACGCATTTGGTTAGCGAGGTGCTTTTTCGTGTTGTGTGGTCACCAGGACATCTTGGAGTTGATCCAAATCCTCAAGAACGATTCCACATCCGCGCACGACACACGTCAGCGGATCATCCGCGATGCGAACCGGCATCTGCGTTTGTTCACTGATTAGCTGATCAAGCCCGCGCAAAAGTGCGCCCCCTCCCGCCAATGTAATACCGCGCTTAAAAATGTCAGCCACAAGCTCGGGCGGCGTATCTTCTACAGTCGCCTTAACATTGTTTATTAATATTTGAACCGAGCGCGATAAGGCCTGCCGTACCTGTTCATCCGATATGCGCACCTCCTTTGGCAAACCGGTGATCAGATCACGCCCTTGCATGGTCGTCTCAAGTGGCTCCTTGAGGGCATAGGCAGACCCAATCGAAATTTTTACATCCTCAGCCGTGCGCTCACCGAGTAGGAGGTTGAACTCATCACGCGCATACTGAATAATATTGTCGCTCAGCTCATCCCCCGCAATACGTAAGCTACGACTCTCGACGATGCCTCCCAGCGAGATAATGGCCACCTCGGTTGTGCCGCCTCCAATATCTACGATCATACTCCCGGCCGGATCCTGTACCGGTAAACGCGCCCCAATCGCAGCGGCCATCGGCTCTTCTATTAAAAAAGTCTGCCGCGCTCCGGCATTTTGCGCAGCATCGACAACCGCGCGCTTCTCCACCTCGGTTACTCCCGACGGGATACCGATCACCACGCGCGGCCGCGGGAAAAACGTAAACGACTCTTTGTGCACTTTTTCGATAAAGTAGCGCAACATTTGCTCGGTCACCTCAAAGTCTGAGATCACTCCATCAACCAGCGGTCGACTGGCAACGATATGCGCCGGTGTTCTACCCACCATACGCTTGGCCTCACTACCAATCGCCAGCACCTGATTAGTGTTTTTATTGACGGCCACAACCGAGGGTTCGTTAATAACGATCCCTTTACCGCGTACGTATACCAATGTATTGGCCGTCCCCAGATCGATCCCGATATCCTGGGAGAACATGCCAAAAAAATTATCAAGGAGTTTCATGCCAGATGCTTAGTGCTACCCGATTTTACAATCTATTGCAAGCGAGCCGTTTTACGCCCTTAGCACACTAAATCAGGCCTAGCACGTCTCGCACCGTAACAAAGAGAATAAGCCCGATTAACAGGGCAAATCCCACCGTATGCAGCGCGTTCTCAACCTTTTTGCTGATCTCCTTGCGCCGGATCTTCTCAATGGCCAAAAAGAGTAGGCGACCCCCATCTAAAGCCGGAAAAGGAATCAAATTGATAATGGCCAAATTGATCGAGAGCAGACCGACAAACTGCAGGAGCGGTACCAGCCCGAGATCTAAGAACTGACCCGTCAACACAGCAATACCAACAGGTCCGGCAACCTGCTGCCCGGCATTGCCTGTAGATATCAAATTGCTAATTACCTCGCCAAAGGTAAGTACGATGCGCGCGGTCATGACACCGACTTGTTTTATGGCCTCGTAGGGCGCCAGGTACCAGGGGTAGGATACTTCGGCGGTATTCAGGAGTTGTACACCGATCGGTCCCTGGCCATCCGGTGGATCTAGACGTGGGGTAAGTTCTGCTTGGATAGTTGTACCTCCACGTAAAAGTTCCAAGCTAACCGCATTTCCTGATTGCCCGGTAATCTGCTCGACCGCCTCCTCGATCGAGGTCGGCTGGCTGCCGGCAACACTGACGAGCACATCCCCACCTCGTAATCCGGCCTGATCTGCCGGGCCATCTTTATCAACCAGAGCAACGGTCACCTCTCGCGCTGAGACCTCGGCATAACTAGGCAAAACGGTCTGGTCGTCTATGGCAGTTTTTACGCCCAGTGTATTTGTGACCGTAAATAAAACGGCCGCCAAAATAAAGTTCATAATAATTCCGGCCGACACGATCAGAGCTCTTATGCCAACCCCTCGCCCAGAAAAACTTTTGGGACTACTCCGCTCCTCACCACCCTCCCCGAGGATTTTTACAAAACCCCCAAAGGGTATCAGGTTGATTGAGTAACGTGTTCCGCCTCGTGTAAAACTAGCCAGGCGCGGAGGAAAGCCAAACCCAAATTCTTCTACCTCTAATCCCGCTTTTTTTGCCGTATAAAAATGGCCGAACTCATGCACCAACACGAGCACTCCCAACACTACAATGAATACAATTACGGTTACCAGCATACCTAGACGGTGCGAATTTGCTCGACTTTTGTCTCGACTATACGATCTATCTCAGTATTGCTCTCGTCTATCACAACCTGCGCCTCTTTTTTTGCGTGCGCGATATCGTCCTCAGAGGCGCCTCCCTGCTCCACATTGGCCTTAACGGCCTTTAGATAGTCTTCGCGGAGGTTACGCAGCGTTACCCGCGCTTGTTCGGCCTTAGACTGTATCATCACCACCAGCTCCTCACGTCGCTCCTCTGTTAGGTCAGGCAGAACCAGTCGTATATCAGTACCAACCACCGTGGGCGAGAGACCCAGGTCGGATTTTTGGATAGCTTTTTCGATATCTTTAACGACCCCTTTATCCCATGGGCTAATCAGGATTTGTCGCGGCTCGGGCGTTGAGATCGAGGCTAAGCCCTTGAGTGGTGTCGGAGAACCATAGGCCTCAACACTAAGATCCTCAACGATGCCCGGGTGTGCTCGACCGGTTCGTACCTTACCCAGCTCATCACTGAGATGAGAGGTTGCCGCCTTCATTTTTGTTTTGAGTTCGTCCAGAGTCATAACTATCGTTGCAGTGATCGTTCTAAGAGGCCTTTACCCTCGCCAATCACTCCCACCACGATCGTTTGGCCGGCAATACTGATCGGTCCGAGTGGTCTCTCTGTCGGGGCATCTCGGGTGGTCCAGGTTGTCGCGCCATCCCGACTGGTCGCGATGGTGTTGCCAGCAACCGCAACAACGAGATTGGCATCTCCGGAGTCCGCGGCTATGCCCGCCAAGGTGCCCGCCTCAGCAATTGGGGGTGACAGCACTTGCCAGTCCTGGCCCAACTGGTTTGAGCTAAAGAGCCCGGCTGATGTCGCCACAAAAAGTGGGCTACCGACTTTGGCAGATTGCGCGATCGCCAATATCTCGTCCGCAACGCTGTCATACCCGCGTGCCTCCAGTTCTGGTGTTCTGACCACAAAGGTTGCACCCCGATCGGCTGAGATATGCAAACCATCCCCCGCAGTTCCAACGATGACTGCCGAGCCCAGAGGAGAGATTAAGATGTCCGTTATTGCTTGGCCAAAGTTTTGCACGACCCGCCAAGAACTTCCTGCATTCTCTGAGAGGACCACGCTGCCTTGATCCGTCCCGACCCACACATTCTGCGGAGCAGCCGGATCGATCGACACAGCAGTAACTTCTCCCGGATCCGCATATAAGGTCTCAAAAGTCGCCGCGTCATCGGTAGAGCGCAATACATTTTGCCCACTCGCCACAAACAATGTCTGTGTCGCTTGAGGATGAACCGCCAGGTCTGCCGGAGAACCTTGGTTAAGTCCGGTCGACTGCCAGGTTTGTGCCGAGTCTCTGCTCACGATAATACCTCGCTCGGCAACTCCCGCAAAAAATACTTCGGGGCGAGTCGCATGTGAGGCCAGCGCTAAAATTGACTCTCCCGCTAAACTATCCTCTAGGTCGAGCTGGTTGGACTCACCAAACGAGAGCCCCGCATCTTGAGAGACAAAGACAACGGAGTTGTTGCCTCGCGTGCAACCTGCCAGGAGCAGCGCTAAGACTGGGGTAATAATGAGTGATCGAGTGAGTAGATTCATGGTGATACCATTGCGTATGCTTCAAGTACAGCGCGAGGCTGAACATTGCGGTTTAAACGTCTTAAGGCTAGCAAGAGTTCGGGCTTATGCGCAACTGTTGCGGTTTGGCTCAGTCGCTCCAAGAGCGCTCTGGCTTGGCC
>JAUYIX010000054.1 GCA_030688115.1 bacterium | reverse complement strand
TCTCCAACCAAAGCAAAAACCATCGGTCGATTTTTAGGCCGCGGGTATACGGTCAAGTCCAGTTTTGGTCACGTACGCGACCTGCCTAAAAGCAAAATGGGGATCGACATCGAGCATAACTTTACGCCTGATTATGTCGTCCCGGTTAAGTCCAAAAAAGTCATTACCGAGCTTAAGGCCTCGGCCAAAAAGGCAGGGCAGGTCTACCTGGCAACTGATGAAGATCGTGAGGGAGAGGCCATCGGCTGGCACTTGGTAGAGGCGCTTAAATTACCAAAAGACAAGATCAAACGGATCGTTTTTCATGAGATCACCAAGGGTGCCATTAATGAGGCACTTAAAAACCCGCGTGAGTTAGACGAGCATCTTATAGATGCACAGCAAGCGCGACGCGTTCTTGATCGTTTGGTTGGCTATGAGCTCTCGCCTTTTTTATGGAAAAAAATCAAATACGGTCTCTCGGCCGGTCGGGTTCAGTCTGCTGCGGTCAGAATTATCGTAGATCGAGAAAAAGAGATTGAGGCCTTTAAAGCGGATGAGTACTGGACGATCGAGGCGGAACTCGAAAAATCCGGAGTCAAGCCAACCGTCCTAGCACGTCTGGTCAAACAAAACGGCAAGGCGCTCACAAAGTTGGCGATCAAGAACAAAGCTGCAGCTGATGCCATTACCCAGGCGCTCAAAGAGGCCCGCTACGAGGTCAGCGACCTGGTCAAAAAAGAGAAATCCCTTGCGCCATCAGCGCCCTATACAACCTCGACCTTACAGCAAGATGCCTCGCGCCGCCTCGGGTACTCGGCCAAACAAATCATGATGTTAGCCCAACAGCTCTACGAGGGTATCGAGATCGGCAGCGAGGGCTCGGTTGGTTTAATCTCTTATATGCGTACCGACTCGGTCAACATGGCAGAACAAGCCCTGAGCGAGGCACAATCGGTAATCGCAAAAGAATTTGGCCCCGAATTTGCCACCGGGCAGCGTCGCTACAAAACAAAATCAAAATCGGCCCAAGAGGCGCATGAGGCTATTCGACCGACCGGGTTTGCGCGTACTCCCGAGAGCATTAAACAATATTTAGAGCCCCGCCAACACAAACTCTATGACCTGATTTGGCGACGAGCCCTGGCCTCTCAAATGCCGGATGCAAAATTTGATGCGACCACGCTTGATATCACCGCCGGAGATTTTGTCTTTAGGGCAAACGGACTTGTAGTCACGTTTGCCGGTTTTCAAAAAGCACTGGGCGCCTCCGGTGCTTCAAAAGAGACCGAGCTCCCCAAGCTCGCTAAGGGTGACCAACTCGACATTCTCGATCTTAAAGGGGTTCAGCACTTTACCCAACCACCGGCCCGCTACACGGATGCCTCCCTCGTTAAAGCCATGGAAGAACTCGGCATTGGTCGGCCATCAACTTACGCTCCAACGCTCTCAACAATCCAAGATCGGGGCTACGTCGAGAAAATAGAAAAACGTTTTAAGCCCACTGAGATTGGTCGATTGGTCGACGACGTGCTGGTAAAACACTTCCCGGCTATCGTGGATCTTACTTTTACCTCGCAGATGGAGGAGGACCTGGACTTGATCGCGGCCGGCAAAAAAGAGTGGGTTCCGATCATCAAGGCTTTTTATGATCCTTTTCATGCCAATCTCAAGGCCAAGGATAAAGTAGTTACCAAGGAGGAACTCACCACCGAAAAATCTGATGAGGTTTGTGATAAGTGTGGCAAGCCTATGATTATCAAGATGGGACGTTTTGGTAAGTTCTTGGCTTGCACGGGCTACCCTGACTGTAAAACTACTAAACCCCTTAAAGAGGAGCGCGAGGCCCAAGCCAAACTGGAGCAAGAACTCTCCGACGAAAAATGCCCCGAGTGTGGTTCTGCCATGGTCATAAAGCGCGGACGCTTTGGAACATTTTTGGGATGCAGCACTTACCCAGATTGTAAGGGCATCAAAGCCATCGAAAAAAAGACCGGAGTGGCCTGTCCCGACTGTAAAAAAGGCGAGATCATCGAAAAACGCAGCCGCAAAGGCCGCACCTTTTTTGCCTGTAATCAATATCCAGAGTGTAAGTTTGCACTTTGGCAAAAACCGACCGGAAAGACCTGTCCAAATTGCAAGAGTCTGCTGGTATTTGCCGCTAAAGGCCAGGCCCGCTGCTCAAGCAAAACCTGCGACTATAAAACGGAGATAGAGCAAGAATAGGCGTGCGTTAGACATAAATAGAGTCAGCGAGTAGGATCAACTTTAGAGGTTCTATGGTCTCAATTGCTACGCCAGTTTTGTCCACCGTTTCACTCCTCAGCATTGAGGACCTTCTCAAAATCTCTAAAGAATATAATCCCGGGGCTGATCTCGATATGATTAGACGGGCCTATGTTTTTACTGAGGAGGCGCATCGCGGCCAGATGCGAGAGACGGGCGAGCCCTACGTCCAACATCCCTTGCATGTGGCCTACACGATCGCGGGGCTCAGGCTTGGTACTACCGCGATTATTGCCGCACTCTTGCACGATGTGCGTGAGGACACCTCATCCAAGTACTCAGCACAAATCGGATTACGTTTTGGCAGCAAGGTAGGTTTTTTAGTTGAGGGGGTTACCAAGCTATCCAAGGTTCGTAAACTACGGGAGAACCGCGGCTCGGTCGATGACTTGCGCAATATTTTTATCGCGATGACGCGCGATATTCGGGTAATCATTATTAAGCTTGCAGATCGTCTGCATAATTTGCAAACACTCTCAGGTCTCGATAGCGCACGACGACTGCGCATCGCGCAACAAACATTGGATATTTACGCGCCTATCGCTGATCGCCTCGGAATGGGAGACATTAAAGGACAGCTTGAGGACTTAGCCTTTGTGCATGCACTCCCGGATAAAGCCAACTGGATACGATCACTGGTTAAAGATGCCTATGCTGAGCGCGTTACGCGCTGCGCCCAATTACAACAAGAAGTCAGCCAGGAGTTAACCGATAACAAGATCCAGGTGCTGGATGTGCACGGACGAGCCAAGCGCTTGTACAGCCTCTATCTTAAACTCCCCCGCTACAATAATGACATCAACCAAATCTTTGATCTGGTCGCACTGCGGGTCGTTGTTCCAACATTGGATGATTGTTATCAAGCGCTGGGAGTGATCCACCGACGCTGGCGCCCGCTGGTTGGTAAAATTAAGGACTACTGTGCAACGCCAAAAGCCAATGGGTACCAGTCATTGCATACCACGGTAATCGTAGATGAGGGTCGTTTTTTGGAGATCCAGATCCGTACCGCCGATATGCACGAGCGTGCCGAGCGCGGTGTCGCTGCCTCTTGGGCCTATGCCGACTCTAAACGCACGGGTGGACCGGCCTTAGCCGCGGCACTCGCCGACGATCATGATATTGCCTGGGTTCAGCAATTAGCTCGCTGGCAGCAAGACGTCGATACACCCGAGGAGTTTTTTCAGACCCTGCGATCGGATTTCTTTAAAAACCGTATTTTTTGTCTGACCCCTAGGGGCGAGGTGTTCAACCTGCCGGAGGGTGCCAGCCCGGTTGATTTTGCCTACGC
>JAUYIX010000053.1 GCA_030688115.1 bacterium | reverse complement strand
TGCAAAACTCAGATGACACAGAAGTACGTGCGGGACATCATGACAACACCGGTTGTGACTGTTCTGCCTCAAACGGCGGTTGCGCGTGTGGCGCAACTGATGGTGCAGCACAATCTCACGGGTGTGCCTGTGGTAAAGAAGGAGACTGTTGTCGGAATAGTAACGGATAGCGATCTGGTCTCACAAAAGTCAAATATACATCCGCCGCAGTTTGTCTCGGCGCTGCATAGTTTTATTATGCTGCGGTCGAGTGCCAGTGTTGAGGCCGAGATCCAAAAATTATTGGGTAGTCGGGCAGAACACATCATGACCAGTCCGGTAGTCTCTGCCAAATCCAGCGATACCATTGCGCGCCTGGCAACCATGATGGTCGAGACAAAGGCTAACCCGATTCCGGTCATCGATAACGGCAAACTGGTTGGGATCGTTAGTCGACTTGATTTGCTTAACTTGATTGCGCGGGAGCAAGCCGCGCCAAAGCCGGCGGGTACCGGTCAAGCTAAAGCCGCTGACGCTCCGACGGAGCAGCCCAAGTCAGACAAAGGGAATGGCAAAACAAACGGTGCTAAAAAAATTGCCTAAGCCTAAGGCTAAACCTAAAACCAAACCTAAACCTGCCGGCAGGATCGGTATTGGGGCGCATGTCTCGATCGCCGGTGGATATTGCGAGGCACTGGCACGTGGACAAGCCGACGACCTGGACGCAATCCAGATCTTTACCTCGAGCCCGCGCTCGCGCGCGCGACGCGTCGTTAGTAAACAAGAAAAGGCTGATTTTATTACCGCGTGTGCCGTCTCGCCCATCCGAGCGGTGTATGTTCATACTCCCTATTATGTAAACGCGGCCTCGCCGGATAGTCGTACCTGGCATTTCTCTCAAAGTTATATTGTGCGGGAGATTGAGCTGATGGACAGTATTGGTGCGGGCTACTTTGTTATGCATGTGGGCAGTCACTTGGGGTCCGGGGTTGCTGCGGGTAAAGATAAAGTTATCAGGATGTTGGACGAGGTTCTGCAAAAAACAAAAGGATCCAAGGTGGTGGTTTGCTTGGAGAACACCGCCGGTCAAAAAAACGAGGTCGGCTCGCGCTTTGAGGATATGGGAGAGATTATGGGGCGTTTTAAAAAGGAGCCGCGGATCGGTGCGGTCATGGATACCTGTCATATGTTTTCTGCGGGGTATGACATTAGGACGCCTGCCGCGGTCAAAGAGACGTTTAGTGCGATAGAGCGGTTGATTGGCTGGCAGAGGATCCCGATGCTGCACTTTAACGACTCGATGGTTGACTTGGGAGGACATCGTGATCGACATCAAAATCTGGGCCAGGGCTATATCGGGCACAAAGGGTTGGCGGCGGTCGTCGGCTCGCGCTTTGTTAAGGGTAAAGATTTGATACTTGAGACGGCCGATCAGGGGCGGGCGGCGGATATTGCCTGGCTAAAAAAGACCGTCGCGGCGCGTTAATTGGGGTACGAGCTGGCTGGTTGGGTGGCTGGTTGGGTTTGGGCGGTTTGGCGCGGCTTGGTTCAAAAAAAGCGGGCGAGAGTGTATGATACGGGACTCACATGTCATTTGCCGTATCAGCCGAGACAGCCGCATCAGCCGAGACAAAGGACCTGGCCGCCGTGCATGGCGGGGTTGCTGCTTGTACGCAGTGTCGACTATCTCAAGGCAGAACATGTGCCGTCCCGGGTGAGGGGTCGGCCCGGGCCGAGTTACTTTTTATCGGTGAGGGTCCGGGTAAAAACGAGGACCTGCAAGGTCGGCCTTTTGTTGGGGCGGCCGGCAAGTTTTTGGATCAGATGCTGGAGGTGATTAAGCTCAAGCGCGAGGACGTTTTTATTACCAACGTGGTTAAGTGCCGGCCGCCCGAAAACCGCGACCCGTTGCCGGATGAGGTCGCGACCTGTACATCCGCTTGGCTGACGGCGCAACTTCATCATATCGATCCGGTCTTAATCGTGACGCTAGGTCGGCACAGCCTTAAACATTTTATCGACAACAAGCAGATATCCGCCTGTCATGGTAAGCCCATGCGCGCACTGGCTCCGGACGGGATTAAACGGGTGTTTTACCCGCTCTATCATCCGGCCGCGGCACTCTACAACGGCAGCATGCGTGGCACCCTGATCGAGGATTTTAAAAAAATCCCGGCGGTGCTCAAGGCGGCCAAAGAACTGCGAGAAAAAGAGCGTTTGTTGGCCGAGATGCAAGGCAAGGAGTCTTAGCCCCGGTCCGATCTTGCAATAAACGCCAAAGCCTCGTAGTCTAGCCAGACAACGCGCAGGTGGCGGAATTGGTATACGCGCCACCTTGAGGTGGTGGTGCCGAAAGGCTTGGGGGTTCGAGTCCCCCCCTGCGCACCAATGATCCGTACCTGATCCGTTCCCTATAAAACGGACACGTCTTGACGTACCTGAACTTTATCTGTAAAGTCCATTTTTGTCTGCAAATTTACAATTCAATAAGAACAGCATTTAAGCGGGGTTCTAAAAAAACAAGAGGAGCATGGATTCATATGCAAGTTTATTTCGGTGGTGGTAAGAAGTTTAACAGAGCGGCCGTGCTCGCCGCCCCAATCATGGAGGAGTACGGGTGGCTCCGTCGTAAGCACCACAGGCCGTGCGCCGACTGCGGCGGCCGCACCATGGTGCACCCAATCGGGGCGATCGCATGCCCCGATTGCACTCTAATCGACTTTAGCGTGTCAGGGAGCCGGAACTCCCTGAACACCAAGCTAGAGGCCGCGATACTCGGCGGCCTCACCACCAAGGACGGCGAACGTATCGCCGCCCGCCAGTAACCCCCGAGGGCGGAACATCGGTTCCGTCCTCACCCCACTTAAGTACTGTTCCCCTAAAGGCGCACTGTAGTAGCATGCCCCCATGGGCACTTAGCTCAGCTGGTTAGAGCGTCTCGTTTACA
>JAUYIX010000052.1 GCA_030688115.1 bacterium | reverse complement strand
GATCTTGACGGAGACGGCTTGCTTGATATTGCTGGCGCTCGTTACTCACCAAACCAACTGATTACCTATATCAACGATGGTACGGGGGCTTTCCCTACTGTCACGGACACGGAGGCTTTGGCGGCCTCTCCAGCCGATTTGGCGCTGGGCAACGTGGACACCGACTCTGATGTTGATGCGGCGATCCCTCATGGGGCGAGTTCCTTGAGTGTACTACTCAATAACGGTAGCGGCGTTTTTGGCACCCCAACCGATTACACGGTCGGTGGTTCACCGGCAGCAGCGGTCATGGCTGATCTAGACGGTGATACTGACACCGACATAGCCGTAGCCAACCTGGGCTCAAGCAACGTCAGCATATTACTTAACAATGGCTTGGGCACTTTTACTGTAGCGGGCCCGTACGCAGCCGGTGCAAGCCCCACCTCCATCGAAGCAGGTAATCTGGACGGCGATGGCGATATCGATCTTGTAGTGGGCGATGGGGTGGGAGACGTAACGGTTCTTATCAATAATGGCAGTGGCGTCTTTGCGGCTGATCCTGCCTACCCAACAGGTGGCAACATTGAAGATGTCGTACTTGGGTTGATCAATGATGATGCGGTACTCGATGTAGTGGCCACGGACACCTCTGCTGAGGCGGTGTATGTGCGCTTTGGTAATGGTGATGGGACACTCGGAAGCGCAGTCATGTACCCAATGCTCTACTTTAATAACGCCCAGGAGACAGCGCTTGGTGACTACGATGGTGATGGCGATATCGATCTTGCCACGACCAATGCCTCGACCGCATCAAGTACTTTAGTCCAGCTCAACAATGGTAGTGGAGTCTTTGTCGATCCGGTGTACTACGGCACGGGCTTGCTGGGAGAGACCATTACGTCGGGTGACTTTAATGGTGACGGCGCGATTGACCTGGCAGCGGCGAGCGGGATTCAGGATGCGTTTATGATTTTGCTAAATGCGTACAGTGCTCCCGAGGTAATTGTTACGGAGTCAGGTGGAACCACGGTCGTCACAGAAGGCGGCGCTACTGATAGCTATACAGTGCATCTAGCCAGCGAACCGCATGCCACGGTAACGGTAACTGCGACTCCGGATGCGCAGGAGACAGTCTCTCCCTCAATGCTTACGTTTACAACTTTAAATTACGCAACACCGCAAACGGTTACGGTTACGGCTGTCGATGATGGACCCGGAGAGGGCCAACACACGGGTTTGATAACCCACTCTGTGGCGAGTACTGACCTGCGTTTTGATGGGATCGCGGTTGACTCGGTGGTGCCAACGATACTTGAGGTTGCTGCGGCCGGGCCGAGCGGTGTGCAGCGTATTTCCGGCGAGTCGCCGCGCGATCTTGCGATCCAGGCTTCTAAGGAGACCTTTGCGGCGGGAGCAGCTGATAGCGCTACACTTGCGCGCGAGGACATCATCGTAGACGCGCTCACGGTCACACCGCTATCAAATTTGCTCCACGCAACCCTGCTGCTGACGTCGTCTGGCGGGCTTGCTGATGAGGTCGCGGCAGAACTTGATCGCGCGCTGGGCGGGCCTGACAGCGGCAAACCTATTTACCTAACCGGTGGTACGGAGGCGCTCACGCCACAGGTCGTGACTGATCTTGAGGCGCTTGGATATAGCAATATTGTTCGCTTGGATGGCCAAAACCGACGCCGCACTGCCAAACGGGTGGCCGAGGAGATAGTTACGCAAAATCCTACGCCAACGTCTACGGCCTACATCGCCGAGGACAGCTTTTTTGCTGATAGCCTCGGGCTGGGTGCGATTGCGGCCAGCTTGAGCAATGACACGGTAGACCCGATCCTCTTGGTTGAGCGTGGCAAGCCGGTACTGGAGCCAGCCGCACGAGAATTTTTGGAGGCGCGTCCGGAGATTGTGCAGGTCGAACTTGTTGGTGGTCCGGTTGCGATTGATCTTGAGGTCGAACAGGCGCTTAAAGAGCTATTGCCTGTCCGCGCTACCACGCGACACGCAGGAGCTGATCGGTATGCAACCAATGCCAATTTGCTTGAGGCCAAGTTGAGTGACCCGCAGGGGATTGTAGTCGCAAATGGGGCACAATCTAATCTTCCGGGTGCAGAGGCAGGTTCGGTCGCGGCCGCCAGCGCTGGCCAAACTAACTTTTTTAGTGCTTTGTTGGCCGGACGTTTTGCAGCCGATCAGGATTTGGGATTAGCGCTTACCAGGGCCGCTGGCTTGCCGGATCCGATTGTCGAGTGGTTTGCGCGTCACGAGTCAACTCTCACCTTTGCATTCATTTTGGGTGACTTTAGTGCTGTCAGTGCTGAGGTCGAGGCATCGATCTTAAGTTACTTATAGGGCGTCGGAGCAGCGCAATCCCGCTTAACAATTTTTTAATTTGGGTGTGAGTATACTGCTCGCATGAGCATAGCAACCCCCACCAACCCGGATCGGCTTTGAAGCCGATTAGGTTCTGCCAGAACTTAGCAGTATCCGTTTAATAGGGTACGGATCATTGGAGCTCCCCGGTAGAGGATGTTAGAGCCGCGATTTTACCCCTCAGCCTTATTTCTTTTGCTCCAACCAAGCTCACTGAGCACCTTATCTAAGGTACCAGCGCGCGTGACTTCATCTAAGAAAATTTCAATCGCTTCAACTATTCGTTTTTTAACCAGCTTATGGGTCGGCGCGGAAGTTGAGATATCAAATACAGGCGAATAAGCAACATATCGTTTACCCTCGCACAGGGGCTTTTTTGCTCTACTAAGCCAAAACCACTGACAGATAGATTGACAAGTTCGGCCAAATGTGTATGATGTATCGTTCTGAAGTATGGGTTAGCACTTTCCAACTATATATCCCAGAGGTCCTGCTCGAGCGACGTGCCTAGCACCAGCCCAACAAATCATTTGCTGGTCAGAGATGTCGCCGGAGTAGGACCTTTGGTCCGACGGAATCAAAAAAGGAGGGACTAAAAAAGTCCCATGCTTTACTAACAAGCGCTGGGCCACGGCGCTAACAAAAATCGTGGCAGGCGAACGTGCGGCCGGGGGGAGCTGAAATGCTCCTTAATAGAATCCAAACAGCAAACACGTCGGGGCGACCTGCTCGACCGTGCAACTCCTTACACGGATTGCACACCAGTCAGCAGGTCAGCGGGGAGTTCACCCCGTTATAGGGAGCCAGGATCAGAGCACATCAAATCGCTCAAAGTCCGTCCCATTGAACTCCACCGGGAGCAAGTAGTATCACTGCTTGCTCCCACCCTCCACGGATGTGTGTCCGTGCCGATGAGGCCAAAAGGCCGAAAGGGTGATCTTTGAAAACAATATTAAGAACAATCTTCTCCCTGTTAAGTGGGTTTGTTGAGAATGCCTATGCATCATGCCGACGGTATCTTAGGCAACAAGCACTCATTACTGGGAGAAGATTCCTAAACCATGCCGCGAGAGCGGATTGGATAGGGGCGGATAGCGCCCAATACTATAACTCGTCAGGCGGTGAAATAGTCCGCAAGAGGTTGAAAATGTACCTAAATCACTCCTTGAGACTCGGTCTCAAGGTCTGGCAAGTCGTATTTGGCGTAAGCCTGCCACACCACATCTACTGCCGACGTAGTGGCGTAGTGGTGATGGCGGGCTATGCGAAGATATCGGGGACGCATTTCTATGTGACCCAAATCAAACTACAGTCCAATTACGAGGACTGCGGGGACTACGTCGGTCCCAAGCGGTTCCGCCCACAAGTTGTGGGCGTCCGACTGAGGGCTCACAGCGGTGGTAAGGCGGAGGAAGTAGCCGCGCTCGCGTGTGTTGCCCAAATGATCAAAGAGTTCGCCTATTTTGGGCCACTCTGCGATCTAGAAGGTGATCTCGCGGGCGCAGTCATGGAAGGGGAAAGCCGGGAAGAGGTCATTGCCCGGCATCCATGGGGGGACTGCGACTGCGACGGCTACGCGGACGGGATCATAAACGCATAGAGCGTTTGCCCGTCTAACACCAGTTTTTGAGGGTCTGGTTTATCAAAACCCTCTTTTTCTTTACCTTCTAAACTGTTTATTCGGTAGAACATACCGTTTTAGTGCCGGAGTAAACCGCCATAAGTGTGTACACATTGCCTCAGATACTTGACATCAGGCCGATACTCGTGTAAGCTCTCTCGGACAACTGTATAACGGACATTAAAAACCAACCACAGCCACTACTCGAGCGGCTGATTTTTTTGCGGCAAAAGGTAAAAACGGAAAAACGCAAAAAACGGGTTCCAAAAACCACGGGCGGAGAGCCCAGCAAAAAGGAGAGCATGAACATGAAAAAGCTTGTAATCACCGGCGGCCCCTGTGCCGGCAAAACCACGGTACTCGCGGCTCTGCGCGAGGAGTTTGGGACCACACTGGTCTATGTGCCGGAGGCAGCCACCATGCTGCTCGACAGCGGTTTCCCGGCACCCGGCCCGGATCTCGAGTGGAGCCGGGCCTGGCAGGAGGCCTTACAGTCGGCGGTTCTACCTCTGCAGCGCAGCCTCGAGAGCGCCTACACCCTGGTAGCGAGGCAGACCAAAGCCAGTCTGATGGTCTGCGATCGGGGAGTGCTGGATGGAGCGGCCTACATAGAGGGTGGACTGGAGGAGTTCTGCCAGCGGTTTAGGGTGGAGTTTGGGGCAGAACTGCACCGCTACTCCGCGGTCATCCACCTCGAGTCGCTGGCGGTGATCGAGCCGGAGCGCTATGGCAAGACCGGCAACCGGAACCGCTTTGAGTCGATGGAGGAGGCTCAGCAGCTGGATGCACGCACGCGCGCCGCTTGGGCCAAGCACCAGCGACACATCCTGGTTGGTGGCAAGCGCGGGATCGAGGGCAAGATCGCCGAGGTCATCGGCGTGGTCAAAGCCCTGGTGCAGTAGCAGTAGCGCCACTCACATTCGGGCGGTTTGGCAAAGCCAAACCGCCCACTCTTTTTATGGGCATGTTTCATTAAAAGGTTGAGACCAAGAACAATAAAATGAGCTGAATCAATCAGCTTTGTGTCCGTTTAATAGGGTACGGATCACTGGAGCGGGTAGCGGGAGTCGAACCCGCGTATCGAGTTTGGAAAACTCGTGTAATAGCCGTTATACGATACCCGCTTGATCTGTCAGTTGGCTACTCACACTACCTTGCCTAAAAAAAAAGATAAGAGCAAGATTGCGGTATGTCTGAGTCAAAAAGTCCATCGTATTTTTGGGTACCACTCTTTGTTGTCTTTTGGCCGGCCGTACTCCTGCTTATCAGCTGGCTGAGGTTTGGGACGTTCCGCGGCCTGATGGATGTAGGCGGAACCCAGTTTTGGTCAGGGATCGTAGCCTTTGCGGCGACTGGGTTAGTCTCGGGGGTTGGACTACTTTGGCTGATGAGATTTGCCAAAACGCGACGCCAAAAAAAGTATGCCTTTGTGGGCTACTTATTGGCGCTGCCCGCGGGATTTATCGGCACACTGCTTGGCCCACTGGCAACCGAAGCGTTTTACGGCGTGCCCTTCCCGCCAGTCTTCGTCTTTTATGTCCTGTACCCTTTGTTTGGAGCGATCAATGGCTCACTTTTTCTTGTTGGCATCGCACTGGCAGGTAAAGAAATAGCCCGCACGGCAGAGATCAAAAAAGTCTAGGGTTAACCCGAATAATCTTGTCGTCGCTCTCGTCAGGTGCGCCCCGGCCGTCGGTGTTACTGGTCAAGATGTACAGGTAGCCATCCGGTCCGCGCACCACGTTGCGCAGCCGGCCAAAGTCGGATTTAAAGTGTTCGACCAGTTGGGTGGCGGAGCTCACAGCACTACCGTCATCCAGCCGAGCCTCGTACAAGGCAGAACCCCGCAGTCCCGCAAAAAACAAACTACGCGCCCCGCTCACGTCGCTATAAAATGCCATCCCCGAGGGCGCCCAGGTGTCGTCCACTCCCGAGTGCAGAACGGGTGCGCGCAGTCCGGTGGCCGTGGCATCCCCCGTGATAGTGGGCCAGCCGTAGTTGGCGCCCCGCTCAACCAGGTTGACCTCGTCCTGACCGCACTCGGGACAACTACCCGACGGACCATGCTCGGTCACCCATAGCCGCCCGGCGTCATCCCAGGTAATACCCTGCACATTGCGGTGCCCGTACGACCAGACCGCATTGCCAAACGGGTTGTCGGCCGGCACCGATCCATCGTCGTTGAGCCGCAAAACCTTACCGGCCAGCGACGAGGTATCCTGCGCCAGCTGCTGAGCCTGCGAGTCGCCGGTCGTCACGTACAGCTTTTTGTCAGGCCCAAAAGCCAGCCGACCCCCATCGTGGTTGGCCGCACCCGGGATCTCATCCAAAATTACCGTCCGCTCAGTGAGTGTCGAGCGCTCGCTGAGTGTCGTGTCCTCCAGTCGATAACGCTCGACGCGATTGGTCAGACCGCCGGCCTCGGCAGTTGTCATGTACAAGTAAAGCAGTCCGTTACTCTCAAAATCAGGATGCAGGGCGAGGCCCAACAACCCACCCTCGCCGACATGGCGCACACCCTCGACCGGGATCACACTGCGGTCTTGGCCGATGCGGACCAGTTGCCCCGGTCGCTGGGTCACCAACATGTCACCACTCCACCCACCACTGCTGTCCGGTAAAAAGGCCAGCTCCCAAGGGATGTCGAGGTTGGTTGCTACCGTCTCGACGGCGGGACCATCAAGTGTCGGATCTTCCGGCGCGACAGTCGCGTCAGGCGCGACAGGCGCGACAGTCGGCGGTGTGGTGCCGTTGATCGTATTTAGTGTCCGCCCCGTCTCAACATTGGACTCCCGAGGTGCAAAAAATGCGCGCTTGGCAAAGGGGTAGGCAATCGCGGCCGCAGCCGCCAGCGCCACTAAAACCACGCTGACAATAATCCAGATTTTAAAACGTTGAGTCACCGGTGCGTATCAGTGATTGGTTCTGCCTTGGTCTAAATGACTAGCGCCAAGCTCCGATGATTGCGCCCATAGCTATCAAAGTTACCAACATGTTGCCGGTGTTTATCAAAAAGAGATTCCAGCTTGATTTGGCAAATAAAGGCCCCGAGATCATTTGAGCAAAGCCAAAACCAAGCCAGGCCCAAAATGCCGTGTAGATGCCTTGCATCAAGTCGCTTGTCTCGCTAAAAAATGGTGAGCCGATTGCAATCGCGACAAAGTGAGCCAAAATGTAGGCTGTAATTAGTGCGCCGATGGCCATGCCGATCATCGCCATTGCTTGGCCCTTTTTGGCCTTCTCAGGAGTCATGTTGACCAGCGCCATCCAGGTTTTGCCAAATACGGGCTTGGCATACCAAATCGAGCCGACCAACATCGCAGCTACTGCCGCAGCCAGGATCGCCCAATAATTAAGTACGATATCCATTTGTATAGAGATTAGTGAGTAATTGAGGCAAGTATAGCTGAGCCCGCCGGCACATCAAAACAGGCTCTTTGTGTTAGAATATTTTTATGAACTTCTCTCTATTTGCGCACTTGGTTGGTGCCGGACTGCTTGGCCTCGTGTCCTTGTTTGCCGTCGCGGCTGTCCTCCGCAAAAAAACATCCCTGTATCGACCGAGTATGATCACGCTGGCCCTGGGCGGGGTGTATCAAGTGGTTACAGGCGGAGTTTTGGCCTATCAGACCGGTGGCAGCCCGTTGTCCTTTTGCTCTAAAATTGCGATCTATCTCTTTGCCCTAATACTGGTAGAACTTATGCTGGTACGAGCATCCGGCAAGAGCGCGGTGGTTGTACCCGCTTTAATCATCAAGTCATCAGCCATCGTTGCCATCATCGCCGTAGTCGGAACGGTAGGATTACTGGTCTTTTAATATTAATTTAAAGGAGTTGTGTCTCGTCCTATCTGGTCTGACCAAATACTTTTTGGCCTAAGCACCTACAAAAAACGGCTGCCGGTACGCAAGGGGTTTAGCGTGGTGGAGGTGTTGCTGGCCTCAACCGTATTTGTTTTGCTGGTGACCGGCCTGGTTGGTGCTTTGATTTACGGCAGAGAAGCTGCTGCAACAGCCGGTCAACGTGGTCGAGCCACCGCCCTGGCCGAGGAGGGCATTGAGGCACTGCGTAACTTACGTGATGAGGGTTTTTCTAATCTCGTGGACGGCCCGCATGGCCTTGATGAGATATCCAGCGAGTGGCAGTACTCCGGGACCTCAGACATAACCGATGGGTTTGCCCGGGTGGTTACGATTGGCTCAGTCGATGCGGACACAAAAAGTGTAACCTCGACCGTCACCTGGCAGCAAACACCGAGCCGGACCGGTAGCGTAAGTTTGGTGACGTACTTAACCGATTGGCAGGAGACGGTTGGAGGTGGGCCGGGTGGCGGAAGTCCGGCCACCTATGGAGGGATGTTGGCATACTCGGATACGACCGTTAATGGCGGGGACGGGGTGGTCTACAAAACGCTGGACACCGCGGGCAACTGGTCCGCTGCGGCAAACGTTCCGGATATTACGGTGCCAAATGATCGTCCGGCCGTCCGGGTAGAACTACACGCCAGCCCGACCCGCGACGAGAAAATACTTTTGAC
>JAUYIX010000051.1 GCA_030688115.1 bacterium | reverse complement strand
GCGCAGGTAAACGAGTCCAACCAAGTTGCCAACAATGAGGTGCTCGAGAACAGCGTCTTTGACAACGCTATTTTTGATAATGACCTCGCAAATGAGGACGAGGATACTGACAATAATTTAGACAACGACACCGACAAAACCAACGACACTAGCGATACCGACAACAAATCGAGCGTGAGTTCCGGTGGGGTGACGCTGACGACGGCTCGTGATGTTGATGAGTCGGCCAATCCTGTCGGCGCTACCGAGCTTTTTGATGAGGACGATGATCGTATCTACGTAATCGTTGAGTTTGACGATCCGGCAGAACTTGGCGGTTCTCCCACTGTGACCGTGGAGTGGAGCAAGGAGGGCTCTGCGCTATCCGACTTTGACTACGATTTGCCCAAAGGCCAGTCGCGCATTTACTTTTACCAAAACAATGCCGGCGTCGGCGATTACGAGGTTGTCATCCTGGTGGATGGCGATGAGGTGGCCAGTACCGCCTTTGTCGTAGAGTAGTGCTACCGGCGAGGCGCTGCAAAATATGGCAGAACCGTTCCAAACGTTGCGTCGTTTGGTTGGCTGTTTAGGTCTTGAGGACGCCGTCCGTTTGGTGCGACCAGTAATTGATCGGTGTCGACATGCAGGGTCTCGCTTTGCTCGACCAGGCTATATGTGGTCGGGTTCGTCCGGAATAATAGCAAGGTTGCACCGGCGATAATTACCAGTGCCAGGACGATGGCAACCGGCCAACTATATCGTGCCATTAGTTTATGCTCCTCTCGTAGACGCTGACCCAGATATCCAGGTCGGATTTATGCTCGGCCAAAATAGATGGCAGCACCAGCTCGACTACGACCGCGTAGGTCTGAGCACCGGCAAAGTCCGGTCCTCCGCGTGGGTCATCCCGCAGCCCGGCAAAAGCACGTATGGCGATATCACGGTCCATCAAAATCTCGGGACTGGCGTGCATCGAGACCGGACCGGATAGCCGGCGGGCATCGGCAGGGGAGATGGTCTCACCGGTCCGCTCCGGAAGAGCCGGCTCTGTAATTGTGGCGTGGCGCGGATCAGTATCACTAAAGGTCGCCTGGATAACGCGGTCCTCGATCCCATCTCGGTTAGTATCAAAATTAAACTGATAGATCGTGTCACTTTTGAGTTCGGCTGCGGTAAAGGCCACGATCAGACGCTCGGAATCCTCGTTGCTCGAGAACACAAAAACATCCTGCAGATAGCTGGGGGTGGTTGTGTCGGGCGCGGTCGCGCTTGCCATCGCAAATACGGGCCGGGTAAAAAGCGAGATAAAGATGAGTCCAATAAGTAGCATGTATGTATCGATGGCGGGGCAGACGGGATTTGAACCCGCGATCTCCTCCGTGACAGGGAGGCGCGTTAGGCCACTGCGCTACTGCCCCAAGGCCAGGTTATGCCCGAACAATCTAACGTATCTTTGCAATAAACAAAAGAGGGGCCGGCCGCGAGGGTGCTCGCGGCCGGACAGGGTGCCTAGATGAACCAAAAGCTGCTCACGATGACGAGCAGCCCCATCAAGACCAGACCAACCTTCGCCATCTCCGGCGAGAGCCGTCCGGCAAGCTGACCGGTTTTTTGCATCCCGGGCAGTGGGAGCTTTGACTCCGGGAAGGTCTGTCGGGACGGTTTGTCTCTGCGGTGTGCGCACAGTGGTTTCGAGGTTGCTGACATCGGCGGCGCTCCTTTCAGAATAAGCCTGCTGAGCTTGAGACTAAAATACTAATTACCATAAAGCAAATATAAAAACACCGGCCGGGCCGGTAAAACATGTGCACCGCAAAGCATCTGCGCCCCGCCAAATGGGGCAAGGCTCAGCGGTACATTTCAGGTACGGATCACTGGTTGCGGGGGCGGGATTTGAACCCGCGACCTCCAGGTTATGAGCCTGGCGAGCTACCGCTGCTCCACCCCGCGTCGCACCAATGTATTGTTCTTTTGAGCTCCCGTGGTAGCGGGGCCGGGGATCGAACCCGGGACCTTGGGCTTATGAGTCCCACGCTCTGCCAACTGAGCTACCCCGCCGCATCAATCCCGAACGTGCGGACAGTAGCACTTTTATGCCGGGATAGCAATATGCTGCCGGTCATATTTCGTGGTTCGCCCTAATGAGGTAAACTACCGGTTGAGGTAAACTAAGGACATGAAAAAACTAACCGGAGTCGGCAAACTCATCTTTATCATCGCGGGAACCGCATTGGCGGGAGTAGCCGGCATGTTGCTCGGCGAAAAACTAGGAGGAACCTTTGGCTGCTCGGGCTCTTTTATTGGTTTGGGCAATATCGACTGTGGCTATCTATATGGCTTGGTCGGGCTCGCCGTCGGGTTTGTGCTCACGTTGCTGCTCGGGTTTATGCTCAAAAAAGCGCTGGCCATCGTCATTTTGGTTGTGGTTTTGGCGTTAGCTGCGTTTTTCTTTTACGCGCCACCGGTTATCGAGTTCAACTAGCAGATTGCCCGCTTTTTTTATTGCCAGGAGCTACCCATCCCGTGTAGGCTAGGGCATTACTATGGAACTTATTTACGCGGTAATTGGGCTGGTGCTTGGCGCGGGTCTGGTTGCCCTACTACTCTCATCACGCGCTAAAAAGCAGGCGATCAGCTCAGATGCCTCCGCCCAGTCGATTGCTCAAATCACTCAGCTGATGCAGTCCACTCAGGCAGAACTCTCCCGCCAACGCGACAGCCTGCAACAGGAGCTGGCGCGTCAGCGGGAGTCCGCAATGGCCGATCAAGCGCGATTGCGCCAAGAACTCAGCAAACAACTCGGCAGCAACCAAGACGTTATGCAGCGGAGCTTGTCCGAGGCTAACCAAACCATCAACGTGCGCTTGAACCAAGCCTCAAAGATGTTTAACGAGATTAGCAAGGGGCTCGGCACCGTTGGCGAGTTCTCAAAGCAACTCTCTAACTTGCGAGATGTTTTTCACTCGCCCAAATTAAGAGGCAATATCGGTGAGGAGGTCCTTAAAGGATTGCTCGAACAAGTTCTGCCAAAGTCACATTTTGCGATGCAATTTAAGTTTAAAGAGGGGCAGGTGGTGGATGCGATCGTTAAGACTAAACAGGGTCTGATCCCGATCGATAGTAAGTTCCCCCTAGAAAACTTTAGGGCGATTAACGAGGCGCAACGATCGAGTGACGAGGAGGTCGAGGCCGGCGCTCGCCGTACTTTTGTGCGCGATATCAAAAAACATGTCGATGCGATCCAAGGTAAATATATTTTGCCGGAGGAGGGCACGGTCGACTTTGCGGTCATGTATGTGCCCAGCGAGGCGGTCTACTTTGAGATTGTGCAAAATTCCTCCGAGCTGATCGACTATGCCAGTGAGGCCAAGGTCTATTTGGTCTCGCCAAATACATTTTATTATTTTTTAAAAGTGATTTTGATCGGGCTTGAGGGAGCGCGCATGGAGGAGATGTCGCGCAAGGTGCTCAATCTGTTGCGAACGGTTCAAAAAGATGCGGGAGCTTTTGGGGAGGAGCTCGGTGTTTTGACGCGCCACATTACTAACGCTAAAAATGCCGGAGATCGGGTCTCGAGTAAATTTGAGCGCCTCTCGGGTTCGCTTGATCATGTGCGCTTGATGGATACTTCTGGAGATGCGCACCCGCCGGCCATACCGCCGGTCGCGACTGTAGATGTTGCGGCTGATGTCACTCCCGCTGTTACCGCTCAAGCCTCCAGCGCACAACAACTCACCATCGATGTCACACCAACAACGGACGATTAATTTGCCCACAGTCCGGACCGGCCCAGCCAAAACTCAGACGGCTAAAGGCGGCACAACCGATAGCGTCGGCCTAACTCCTAGCGTCGGCCTGACTCCGGCTCAGGCCAGTGCGGTTACGCACCCGCGTGGGCCACTCCTGATCATCGCGGGAGCGGGCAGTGGTAAAACCAACGTTATTACAAAACGCTTAGCTTGGCTGCTTACAACCGGCCCGGACGGCAGCAAGCTTAGTGGAGATCAAATCTTAGCGGTCACCTTTAGCAACAAAGCTACCGATGAGATGGAAGAGCGTCTCGACCGGCTCATGCCGGCCGGTTTTAACGAGCCCTGGATCAACACTTTTCATGCTTTTGGAGAGCGCGTTTTGCGCCAAAACGCGCTGGCG
>JAUYIX010000047.1 GCA_030688115.1 bacterium | reverse complement strand
AAGCGGATGACGTGATCGGTAACTTGCAACTCGCCGGCAAATGCGTTGGTATGTGCCGGGTCCATCGTAAGGCGCCAGACCAAGTAGGTGCCGTGCGTCTGCTTTTTTATCTCGTAGGCCATTTTGATGCGGCCCCAATTGGCCTCCATCGTGATCGAGCCACCGTGCTTTTTGAGCAAATCTTTGGCCTCTTTGATTGCAGCGCCAAGCTCGTCCTCTTTGAGGGCGCCCGAGTAGATTGTGAGTAGTTCGTAGTTTTTCATAATTGATCTGGTTTATTACAAGGTTGAACTTTAACGTCCGCGATACAAAGACCCAGATGCGCAAACGTCGTAAACGTAAAAATGGGCTCCAATCATGGGGGACCGCATATCTGGGCGTGAGCCAAGGCGGGACCGGAGATTTGCAATCTACAAGAACATCGTGTAGACGTCAAGTCAGTGTATCAGTCCAAATAAACAAACATGAAGTCTCGTCACAGTAACCGGTCAATAATCCATTATTTAGTCAGGGCTGCGGCCGTCGTAACGGTATGCGGATTCATATTTTTTGGTAATAAGCCGGACAATGACATTACACCCAATCAGTCAGCTCCACTTGTTTCAAGAGCTTTACCAAAAAACGCCCCGCTGTCTATTGAATCCGTCCTGGCGAAACCGGTGTTATCACGGGGCGAGGCTGGCAGCTGGGACAGTGTTGATTTACTTAATCCCTCGGTAATTAGATTCAAGGGAAAGTTATTTAATTTCTATTCTGGTTTTGACGGAGATTTTTGGCACACTGGAGTTGCTACCTCCAATAATGGGATTGAGTGGACCAAATATCAAGATAATCCCGTTCTTTCTCCGGCGACTGGCTGATGGGATAGTTCATATATCGCGGCGAACGGGAGCGCAATAATTTGGCAAGATAAAATTTATTACTTTTTTCAGGGACTAAATCAAGAGGGGCGGCACGCTATCGGTTTGGCTACATCTGAGGACGGGTTCAACTTTATTAAAGAGCAAAACCCGGTACTTGAAGCAAGCGAGCCGGGTGCATGGGATTCCACGGGGGTGGCTGACCCATATGTGGTTATTAGGGACGGCCAGCTCCACTTATATTATCTTGGCCTCAACGGGCAAAGTACACAACGTCTGGGGGTGGCAACTTCTAGCGACGGTAAAAATTGGATCAGGAACATAGCAAATCCCATTATTGACGTCGGTGCCTCGGGGACTTTTGATGAAAATGGCACTGGAGAACCTAGCATTGCATATAGCGCACCTTTTTATTATTTACTCTACACAGGTCGGGATGCACAGGAGAACAGAAACATTGGATATGCAATTTCTTACGACGGCGTGAATTTTAAAAAAGTGAGCACCGAAGGGCTTTTGAGTGCCGACCAACGAGGCGATTGGGCAGCGCATGTGATATGCGATACAACAATTTTACCAAGAGGCGATGGACTGTTTGATGTCTGGTTTGGAGGAGGCAACAAGCCAGAGCCTGCCGAAAACTTAAATGGGCAGGTGGGCTATCTGCGGTTGGATTTAAGCCAAAATCGGGACATGTCTGAGTTTGTAGCAGATGCTGATTGGTCATCGATTCTCGTGGAGTCAACTGACGTATTGTTCGGGTCCTTTGGGATACAAGACACGCCCGACGGAGGCATGGCGTGGGCTGGGGAGCATGCTCAAATTACTCTAATACCGGATGAACGGCACAGGGATGGATCTCTAGTGGTCAAAGGTTGGGTTCCGGCACGGACTATTACGGAAGGTACGGGTGAAGGTGGCCCAAGTGTGATTACTCTGGTTGTCGGAGGTAGAGAAGTTGCCAGTCAGCAGCATAGTGAGGATGAATCTTTTTCTATTGCAGTACCTTGGCATGAGCTGGAAGATCTTTACCGATTAACTGGCACGATTGAGCTAGAAATACGTGCGTCTAAGTCCTTTGTCCCCGCACAAATAGGCGATAGTGCAGATGAGCGAGTGCTGGCTATGCGTATATCGAGTATCAGATTTGAGTAATCGTTGCGTTTTGCATTAATGCACAAAAACGACCCAATTGGATGGGGGAGGCGTATGTTGGCCGCTGCAGGCTGGGCCGCACCGTTACTGTATGCAGTCTTGGCCTTGAGTAAGCTCCGGTATCCCGGGGTTCATTTTGATGAAATGCTGCATGTAAACGCAGCGCTGGGCGGTCTGGACGATACGTTTATGAACCGCTCGATAACCGTGCCGATCTTTGGCCAGGTGCCGTTATTGCTTATGCCGTACATTGGTGCACTCAAGGCTTGGATTACCGCGCCTATCTTTGCGCTCTTTGGGGTGTCCGTTTTGACGCTGCGCCTACCGATGATCGTGCTGACGGCTTTTGCGCTGCGAATATTGCAAGGTACGTTGCGGCGGCCGATTGGGGACGCCGCTGCGAGTATCGTCGTGCTTATCTTGGCGGTTGATCCGACTTTGCTCTCGCTCACCAGAGCTGACTCTGGTCCGGTCGCGCTGCAGTTTTTTTTGACGGTCCTCGCCATTTGGGCGTTTGAACACTATCGTCGAGGGCAACGCTACTGGTATTTGCTTGTGTTGCTGGCAAGTCTTGGCTTTGGGGTGTTCAATAAGCTGAACTATATCTGGATCGTAAATGCATTTGTTCTGGCGGCCGTGCTTGTATACGGAAAGATTACATATCAAGCATTGCGTGCAAAGTACAATGGTGTAAGGGCAAAAATACTTTGGGTACATGTAGGCACCTGGCTGGTTGGACTTGGAGCCACGGCTGGTTATTACGCCCTGCTCAGCTATAAATTTAATCTTGGTGGTTTTTTGGATCCCGATCGACTGCAGCCACTTGTGCGTCTGCAAAATGTCGGGTCCTCAATCTATGGCCTTCTAACGGGCGACCTGTTTTATTATTACGGTCTTGGTGTACTCAAAATGCCGGGCGCCGCAGTTATCGCTGTTGGGCTCACAGCCCTGGTTGTCGCTGGGTTTGTGTTTTATGTGTTTGCTAAAAAAATCGCTTCAACCAATAAAAAAGTATTTGTATTTTTTGTGGTTTTATTTGGTGCGACTCTGGCGCAGATCTTTGTTACGCGCAACGCGGTCTGGCCTTGGCACTATGCCACTCTTTATCCAGCCGTCACAATTTTGATTGTAATGGCGCTCAAGGTGTGCGCACAAAAATTAAGTAAAGCGATTTGGTTGGTTATCCCGGTGCTGTTGGTGTTCTACCTGGTGACATATGGTGCGTATCTGCGACACTACGGTGAGCCGACAAAAAATGTCTATTGGTCACCAGCGATCTACGAGTTGATCGAGGCAACCCAAGATGATACCTACCGCTATGTCTCGATCGACTGGGGGACGCACACGCAGTTGTTAGGTTTTTCGCAGGACCCGGTAAAGTTTCAAAACGCCTCATTTTTTATCAACCGCGATCCTCTCCCCACAGATGCGCGCGAGCTGTTCAATCAACGCTATTTAAGCGGGGACGCAAAGCCGGTCCGGTTTATTTTACATGCTCCCGAGCACACGTTGTTTCCAGCGGCGCGCAAGAACTTTTTTAGCCTTGTGGGCGGCCTCCAAGCGGTCCAACTGGTCAAAACTATCTCCAACGGGGCGCAACCTGGGGAGGGGTCTCTCTTTGAATTCTATCAATTGCGCTAAAGGCGTAGATACGCTATATAAGAGCATTCTATATGGATATTGACCCTTCTGACCCGTTACAGCTAAAGAACCCAATTGTTGCGCGTGGCGCTGCACTGTATTATGCAGAGCAGGCCGATTTAAACGCGGAGGCTCTTAGGCGTGAGATTTGGGCGCATACGGCCGAGGTAGAACAGGCCCGTAAAGAGGCCGACCAAAAAATGGAGGCTTTTAAAACAAAACTGACGCCCAAGCACCTCCCTAAAACGCTGGCAAAAAGGGTCTACAATATTGCAAATAAAAAAACGCACGGCCGACTTAACGGGTTGCGCTACGGGGGCTGGTCTGGTTTGACCGGCCGTCCCAAGCGTACCGGTCCGGCCATCCCACGATTTACTGATATTAAATTTACTTTGCCTGACAAGCCGGTCGTCTCGGTCGTGGTCCCGGTCTTTAATTTGCTCGACATTACGGTCGAGTGTCTGCGCTCGCTGACTAAAATTAAAGAGTCTGTATCGTTTGAAGTAATCGTAGTTGATGACGCCTCAACCGAACCACTCGTCCAACCGGTGCTGCATCGCATCCCCGGCATCGTGTACGTACGCCAGCCCAAAAATGGAGGGTTTGTAAACAGTTGTAACTCGGGCGCGCTCAAGGCGCGTGGAGAGTTCATATACTTTTTGAACAACGACACCACCGTGCACGACAGCTTTTTGTCGCCAGTTGTCGAGCTCTACAAAAATCCGCACATAGGTGCAGTGGGGTCTAAGTTGGTTCATCCGACGGGGTTGCTGCAAGAGGCGGGTGGTATTGTTTTTAAAACGGGTGAGGGATGGAACTACGGCAAAAGTGATCGGCCGGACCGACCTGAGTACAATGTGGTCCGTGATGTGGACTATTGCTCGGGCGCGGGTCTCTCGATTAGGCGTAGTCTTTTTGAGCGCATCGGTGGTTTTAACAAAAACCTAGAGCCGGGATACTACGAGGATGTAGAACTATGTTTTGCGGTGCGCGAGTTAGGCTATCGCGTGGTGTACCAGCCGCATTCGGTGGTGGTGCACTATGAGGGTGCCTCGTCTCTCTCTAACGTGGTGGATGGAAAAAAACCGATGAAGGCTTATCAGGAGGTTAATTATCATAAGTTCAAAAAGATGCGCGCAGCAGAACTGGCTGACCAGTGGCCAAAGGAGTTGCTGTACTTGCCTTTGATTGCACGCCGCAAACGGGGTCTGCGTGTTTGGGTGTTTGATTGGTTTGTACCAATGCATGATCGTGAATACGGAGCGGCACGCATGCTGACTATTCTTGAGTTGTTGGCCCGTGACCACACCGTTACCTTTGTGGCCCGAGACATCGTTGATCGGGAGCGCTACCGGGTCAAGTTGCAGGATATCGGCGTTTACGTGTGTCCTCGCATCTTTGGGTCCAACTTTACTAATACGATGCGGGCCGAGGGTAAGTTTATTGATCTGGCCATCGTGAGCCGTCCCGAGATAATGCACTTTTTTTATCATGTGATCCGGCGGTTTGCTCCGCAGGCCCCGATTATCTACGACACTGTAGATGTGCATCACGTGCGGCTCGAGCGAGAGCTTGCTAAGACTACCGCGACAACCGGCCCAGCCAAGATTGCCGACCTAAAAAAGCAAATTGAGTACTTTAGGACGCTCGAGCGCGAGTACGGCACTCTTGCTGATGTCGTATGGGCGATCACTCCGACCGACCAGCAAAATTTTAGACGGTTGCTGCCGAGCGCTCAGATCGATATTGTCTCGGGAGCGCACGAGCCGCACAAGGTTGTCCCCGGAGTCTCTGGCCGAACCGGTCTGCTGTATATCGGATCGTTTCACCATCCACCCAACATCTCGGCCGTTGAATTTTATATTCAGGAGATTTATCCGCGCTTGCAAAAACGTCTGCCGGGCGTGCAACTCAAGGTCATTGGACACGCGGCGAGTGATCAGCTCAAGCAACTGGCCGGAGAAAAAACGGGAGGGGGTGTGGTTTTTTTGGGTGGCGTGGATGACGCTACGCTTTTGGCAGAACAAAAAAAGGCACGCATTTTTGTCTGTCCGCTCTTGTTTGGATCCGGGCTCAAGGGCAAGATCGTTATGTCGATGGCCGCAGGGCTGCCAGTCGTGACAACCTCGGTTGGCGCGGAGGGGATTCCTGCGCAAAACGGCCATGATATCGCTATCGCTGACAGCCCCGATGATTTTGTCGCGCGCATCGTCGAGTTGTACCTCAACGCCGCTCTTTGGCAAGAGAGGTCTCGCAATGGTCAGCAAGTAATCGAGGACCACTACAGCGAGCGCAACTTGCAGCAGGAGCTACGGACTTCGAT
>JAUYIX010000032.1 GCA_030688115.1 bacterium | reverse complement strand
ACTCCTGATTTGCTCGGTTGTGGTCGCAACACTTTTAGAAACAGCTAGGCCGCTTTTTGCGTAGTGGTTTAGCCACCAACCAAAATAGATTTCGTGATCGGGCGATGCAAAGTCTGTCCAAACAAAGGCGGGCTGACCCTGACTGTCGACCGCGATACTCTGGCGCGTGCTGGCTACCGTGTCGTGATCACTTATCTTAGTTAGCTCAATAGAGGGACCGGTGTCGTTTTCATCCAGGCTTGTCCAGCTTGCTCCATCCCATTTAATCGCATAAACAACTCCTGTTCCGCCTCCAGCGTTGCTAAAGGTAATATAAGGCACATCCGATGGTCCGAGTGCAATACGCGGCAAGAGGGTCGTAGCTCCGTTGTTGGTGAGCTGGTCTTTGCCCGGGGTATCGTCCATGGAGACCCATCGGCCGCTAGGTCCTGAGGTTGGATCCCATCTGGTAAAGAACGACTCGGCAGTAGTAACGGGCACATCTTGATAAACCAAGTACGGGTCCCCGCTTGCATCTAGCGCAAGGTCGGGCCAGTCAGTCAGAGTAGACGTCTGCGTAACATTTGTGTCTCGGCACGTGGTGGCGATACAGGCATCCGAGTAGGTGTTTCCAGCCACGTCTTGCCATGTGTTTGCTAACGTATTTGCCACGACAAGGAAAATATCTCTATCTGGATTTCGGTCCTGCCAGGCGATGGTAGGCTCGTCCTTACTGTTGAGCGCAATATGTGGCGCAGCAGATGAAGATGTTGTGTTGTCGGACACGTTGGCAGAACCGGCGTGCACCGCCCAGGCAGAGCCTGTCCAGTATTTATAGTAAACGTTATTGGGATCTTTGGAGGGGTTCTCTAAAAAAGCAATGTGGGGACGATCAAGAGAGTCCAATACCATGTTTGGGAAGGTGCCGGTAGCTGTACTGATGGGCACTTCAACGCCGCCGGTCCCCTTTAATGTTGCCCAACCCGTCGATGGCGAGTACTCCCTGTAGACCACTCCCTCGATTTGGTCAGTATGATCCTCCCAGGCGATGACCGGCCGGTCGTTTGATTTGATGCGTAAGACAGGGTATCGACTAATGCCTTCATTATTACTGACATTGTCATAGCCGGCATCGCTATTGGCTTTTTCCCACTTTTGTTTTGAGGGCTCCCACCGGGAGTAGTAAATCTCGTAGTTACCGGACGAATCGTCGCTCCAGACAATGTTTGGTCGGTCCTGGCTGTCAAATGCAACAGAGTAAGCGGATTGTGTCGTACTATCCCCCGAGTTGTTAGTGATTTGCTCTGGCCCGGTAGTGATTTTATCGGCGTTAAATACCGACCCATCCGTTGTTATCTGCTCTTGGAGCAGCCCAAGGGCAGTGTTCCAGTCGGCTGTAGTTGTAGCGTCTCTGTAAGTGGTTGAACTAAATGTCTCAGTAAATGTGCCGCTTTCTGCGCGCGCAGAAAGCGGTGCTGCTGTGGCTGACTTTGCGTAGGGGACAAACACAACCACAAGGCCGAGAAAACCTACTAGTGTAGTGCGAGTGTGGAGTCTAAAGCGTCGCATGTTACATAATTGAGAGTATCTGATCGATAACGTCACTACTGACCTGGGCCGGATCACCTACTACAATGAGTCCATCGATAGTTGCTGCGTAGTCTACAATATATTGCCGGATTGGTGCCGGCAAAGAGTAATTTGTGACGAGTAGTAGTGGCCACCCCTCGTCACTGGCAACCGTACCTGCCAGGAGCGCTGCAAAAAAGTTAGCACTGCCCGTCGATAGTGCAGCTAATGCTCCCGGGATTTGATCGCGTTGACCATTGGCGACTACGATACCGGTCGGACCAGCAAAGAACTTGCTCGCAATGAGCGCGTTAGTTGCAAAGCGGTCGAGCCCACCCGTACGCGCAACACTCACCAGGGACGGATAGCGGCTAGTGAAAGTTGCGTCCAGGCTCGCGTCTAGGGCAGTGTGACCGCCGATCAGTTCAACCGACCGGATTGAGGAGTGAGCATTGATAAATGCGTGCGTATGCTCATCGATTTGGTTGGAGCCGCGCGCGTTTAGCAATATTGGGTCGACCAAGGTATCGGCTCCGAGCAATCCGGCCGCAGCGCCCGCACCAAGAGCATCTACGAGAGCTTCATCCTCGGTAACAAATACGCGATTGACCGTGCCTTGCTGTGCAACGATTGTATTGGCAATGATTGCAGCCGTCTCGCGACGGTTAACGCCACCGACTTGCTGTACGTTGGTAAAGCCCTCAGCTGCGAGCTGATCGTATACAGTCTGGGTTACTGCTTGCTCGCGACCCAAGATGTAGATTGGCGCAGCCTGAGTAGTCAGTACACGGTTGAGTTCGTCCACCAGGTCTTGATTGATCGAGGTAGAGTCGGTCAGGAGCAATGGCGCCGGTCTAACTGATGCAAATGGAACACCCGTAAAGGCGTCGGCCATGATGTCATCGCGGGCAAGAATTGCCGCTGGTGCGCTGTGGTCTGCCGGAAAACGATGTTTAGAGACCCCAATCGACTGTTGTTGAGGATCCTCGCCCGGGATAATGGTGCACTGGTCGGTGATGTTTGGGACCACGCTCGCCGTTGCGATGCCGTCATAGTTGAGGTCCGCGCTCTCAGCGGTGTGCACGATCAGTCCGGTGTGAGGGCACTCGGGGTTGCCGTCTTGCACCGCTGTGACCTGTACCGGCTGTGGCACGTCCCAGTCGAGCGGGGTAAAAGTGATACTGGCTTGGTCAGTGGTTTGTTGGGCGTTGGGAGCGATCGTCACGGTCACATCAAATTGTGGCTGGCTCTCGAGTACAACGGTGTAGGCGTCACTGGTTGGGCCGATCTCGTCTATATCAGTAGACCCGTCTGACTCTACTACCGTTACTCCGGCCGGGACTTCGGAGACACGTATTATCGAACCGTCGTAGGCCCCGTTAAATGTTTGGTCTAGGCCCGGTATAGAGTAAAACCCAAAACCGTTGGGGAAAGTAACTGAGCTTGGAGTTGTGACGGTAGTCCAAGCTCCGCCGGTACTGTCGAGCGCGATACCACACGCATAGTCGTCGCCTTCGCCTCCGAGGTAGCCTGAGTACACCGGCGTGCCACCGTCGGTAAACTTAGCGATAAAGCCGTCGTACACATCCCCGTTGTAGGTCAGATCAGGCCCGTCAAGTACAGGGAAACTTGCTTCGGTCGAGTCTGTCCACCCGGTAATGTAAATATTATTGTCGGAGTCCATCACGATCGACTTACAGGATTCGCCTGCAAAGTCATCGCCACTACCCCCGTAAAAGCCGGACTGCAGTAGCGCTGTAATCGTCGCATCGACTCTAACCACAACCGTGTCTAAGGCGCCATTTTGCGTAGCATCAAATCCACCCGCTACCGGGAATCCTGTTGCCTCCGTTGACGTGGTATCTCCTAAAATAAGGAGCTCTCCTGCCGGGGTCAGATGATTTGTGTAGAGTTTATCGGTTGCTGCGCCCCCGATGTAAGTAGCTCCTAAAAAGCTAGCGCCAGTAGGGTCTACCTTGACGATAAATCCGTCACCCGCACCGTTGTATGTCTGATCTATTGTTCCGCCGGGGATTCCGCCAAATCCATCCCCATCAGGAAAGCTAGTATGGCTCGATGTTGTAGTCCCGGTAACATAGGCATTAAAAGCATCGTCCACGACGATGCCTTCTCCGGATTCTGTTCTAAATACGGCGGCTACACCACCGTCGCCACCGATGTATCCCGAGTAGCTCAGGGCAGAACCGTCCGCACTAAACCGCGCCACAAACGCGTCATGGTCACCAGCCGCGGCAGTCCCGTTGAACGTCAGGTCGGGACCGGTCAGTGTTGGGAACCCTTCTGCCGTTGATGATAATGTCATGCCGGCAATATACGCTCGGCCAAGTGAGTCAACCGCGATGTCAAAGGCGTGGTCACTGTCTGATCCCCCGAGATAGGTGCAGTAGTGTAGTGACAGGCCGTCTGTGTCGATTTTACAGACGTATGCGTCCTGTTCTGTCGTGCCGTTATAGGTTGTGTCGTAAGCCCCGGCCGTGGCGGGGAATCCCTCGTCCGGTACCTGGAACGAAGAGCGAGAGTGGGTAGTGCCGGTTACGTAAACATCACCGGCCGCATCGATAGTCATTCCAAATAAAGAATCATCCATGGTGCCGCCAATGTAGGTGCCCCAGATCAGCGAAGCACCGTCGGGAGCATACTTTACGACATACCCATCGTATAGCCCGCCGCCTCCATAAGTCGTATCAAAGCCAGGCGCCCCGGTGAACATATCTGCGGAGAACGATCTGCCACCCGTGTAAATGTTGCCGGCTCCGTCTATCTGTATCTCGCCGTTATCGTCTTCATCTGTGCCTCCAAGATAGGAGGCGTACGTAACCACGATCGGGTCAATTACCAGTGGGACTGAGTGGTCGTACTCCCCGGTCGCAAACGTGACGGTGTTGGCGTCTTGCAAGGTAAACTCCACTGGGACTACCTCTTGCGCATTGATTGATCCTTGATAGGCGCTAGGCGCTTGGTCGACGTAGGTTGCACCGGGGGTCTTGGCAATAAGCGCCCCTTGATCGAGGCGTAGGTCCGCTCCTTGATAGCGCATGTTGATTACAGAAGGATCGGCACCAGGAGCCACCACAAACTCGTACTTAAGATCTGCGGCCGTGCTGCTTACTACAAGGTCGATGCCGTCCCACAAGTTTGAGTAACTGATTTCTGAGGCGGTCAAGACTCCAGTGCGCCACTCGTCGGCGCTACCTTTAAAATAATTGATGACCGCATCGG
>JAUYIX010000029.1 GCA_030688115.1 bacterium | reverse complement strand
GTAAAGCGCTGGACGTGTTTGCGCATATTGAGCGGACGGATGCGCTGCGGGCCGGGTCGTCTAACTTGGAGGAGCGAGCGCGTGATATCAGATATACTTTTTTGCGAGAGACGGCCGCGTCAATTGGTGCTCGGGTGATCGCGACGGGACACAATCAAGATGATCAAGTTGAGACGATCTTGTTGCGGCTCTTGCGGGGGAGCGGCTTGACCGGCCTTATCGGGATGCAAGCCCACCAGGCGGATCTCGTCAGACCTTTGCTGGAGCTGACGCGCGCGGACATCAGGCACTATGCGCACGCTCACAAAATTCCACACCGGATTGATGCGAGCAATCAGGACTTGCGCTTTGTGCGTAACCGAGTGCGACGATTGTTGCTACCTTTGCTGACAAAATATTTTAATCCCAATCTGCGAGAGACCTTAACACGTTCTGCCAGCTTGTTGGCCGAGGACAAAAGCTGTTTGGATGACTTTACAAGCACGCTCTACGCGCGTCTGGTCAAAGAGCGACGTACTACGACCGGCATTGAGCCCTCTATTGATGCGGCTGAGCTAACCGAACTGCCCAAGGCCCTGCAGCGCCGCTTAATCCGCAGCATGTCCAAGGTCGCCGATCCTCAAGCACGACTCGGCCACTCTGTTGCGCTCGAGCAGGCGCTCGTCGCTCTGGCCTCACACTCAAAAGGTGTACAATTTCCGCTCGGAGGCAGCTTGACTTTGTCGCGCGCCAAAGGTACGGTGCGCATCTCGTTTGCAAAATAATCATGGCACAAAAGCAGCGTAAACAACCCAACCGTCCGCTCATCAAAAACCTGCTGGTCAGTATCGTGGTCTTTATGATCGTGGCCGCGGCCTTTACTATCTCTCGAGTTCCCGCACAGCCGGTTGAGGACATCTCACTCTCAACGCTCGTGTCACAAATTGAGGAGGAGCGGGTCAGCAAGATCGAGGTACGCGTTGATGAGTTAAAAATTGAGCTCAACGATGGTGCTCTAGAAAAAGCGGACAAAGAGCAAAACTCAGCCTTGTCCGAGCAGCTAATCGCTTTGGGGGTTACAGCGGAGAAACTCGCTAAAGTTGAGTTGGAGATCAGAAATAACGAGGGCATGACATTTTTCTTGAACACGATATTGCCATTTTTGATTCCGTTTTTGCTGATCGCCGGGTTTATTTGGTTCACCCTGCGGTCGGTGCAGAGTGGTAATCGACGTGCCATGTCGTTTGGACAAACTCGTGCGCGTGAGGCTTCGCCCGAGACCAAGCGCAAAAAAGTTAAATTTAAGGACGTGGCGGGTATGCAAGAGGCCAAGGACGAACTCACCGAGATCGTTAGTTTTTTGCAACAGCCTACCAAGTACACGGATTTGGGCGCTCGTATCCCAAAGGGAGCACTGTTAGTCGGCGCACCGGGTACCGGTAAAACACTTCTGGCGCGTGCGGTTGCCGGTGAGGCAAACGTGCCGTTTTTCCATCTGTCGGGGTCTGAGTTTGTTGAGATGTTTGTGGGCGTTGGTGCCTCGCGTGTGCGCGATTTGTTCCGCAAGGCTAAAAAAACTGCGCCCTCGGTGGTTTTTATTGATGAGATTGATGCGGTTGGTCGGCAACGTGGTGCCGGTTTGGGCGGCAGCCATGATGAGCGAGAGCAGACACTCAACCAGATTTTAGTTGAGATGGATGGTTTTGATACGGATACCAACGTCATTATTTTGGCTGCAACCAACCGGCCGGATGTACTTGATCCGGCGCTCTTGCGTCCGGGACGTTTTGATCGGCGCGTAGTGATTGACCGTCCGGATATTAAAGATCGAGAAGCTATTTTAGTGGTGCATGGGCGTAACAAAATATTTGCCCCGGGCGTTGATCTGAGGGAGGTGGCCCAGCGCACGCCGGGTTTTACCGGAGCGGACTTGGAGAACCTGCTCAACGAGGCCGCGATCTTAACCGCTCGCCGCAATCTCAAAAAGATTAGGCAGGGCGAGATATTAAGCTCGATCGAAAAAGTCATGCTGGGACCGGAGCGCAAGAGTCATATTTTGTCTCCCAAAGAAAAAGAAATCACCGCCTATCATGAGGCCGGTCACGCCCTGGTGGCCACTATGTTACCGCACACTGACCCGGTTCATAAGGTCTCGTTAATCTCTCGAGGTTCTGCCGGCGGCTACACGCTAAAAGTCCCGAGTCAGGATCGCCACATGCACAGTCGCAACGAGTTTTTGGAGGATATCTCGGTAATGCTGGCCGGATTTATTACAGAAAAAGAAGTATTTAAAGAGGTCACGACCGGGGCCTCGAGCGATCTACGGAGTGCAACTGATCTTGCACGCAAGCTTGTGATCAACTTTGGTATGTCGGATGAACTTGGTCCGATTACCTATGGTGAAAAAGACGAGATGGTCTTTTTGGGACGTGATATTGGCGAGCAACGCAATTACTCCGAGGCGACCGCCTCAAAAATTGATACAGAGATCAAGCGCTTTATCAGCAAACAGTATGATGTCGCACTTGGTATTGTGCGGACCTACCGCGAAAAACTTAATCAGATTGCAAAAAAGCTCATAGAGGTTGAGACGATTGAGCGGGCCGATTTTATCAAAATGTTTGACGACATCCCCGAGACTCCCAAAAAGCATGCTCCCGAGGAGCGAATTGTAAAGCCACGACCGGAGTCGGGCCAAGCGCGAGGATCAGCCGCGGCCGGTAGCCCGGGGGTTCTGGGGCGACCAAGTGAGTCGCCAAACCCCGCTTAAATTAGTTTTTTGGCACTAATTTGGTGCGGCCCGCTTAGCCGGTCTTGCTCCTTTATTTTTTGTTAAGGTGGTTGTGATAGACGAGCTAGGTGCAACTGGACGCTTTTCAATATGCTGCGGTCAACACGGATAGCGCGCGTTTGTCTCTCTCGGCGCCGGCCGGGTCGGGTAAAACGCGAGTGCTTATTGAGCGGGTTGCGCGGCTCTGTGATAAATCCGATACACGCGCTCGAGATGTATTGGTCGTGACGTTTGCCCGTAAGGCGGCTCAAGAACTTCGAGATCGACTGCACGAGCGCGGCCAGGTAGATGTCGAGGTCAAAACTTTTCACGCTTGGGCACTCTCGTTAGTCAAAAAGATGCATGTGGTACCGGGCCGCTTGCTCAACGAGGTCGAGCAGTTTGACCTGCTCTGGCGAGTCGGAGCACGCGTGCTCGCGGCCCGACAATATCGCGAGATGGCTGAGCGGCTTTGTCTCGACAAAAATTGGTCACGTCCTTTTTTGCTACGATTATTGCTTAGTGCGATTAGCACCCTGCGTAGTGCGGGGCTTGATGCCGCGAGCGCTAAGCTTAAAAGTCTCGCTGAGCGTGATACATGTGCGCGCCTGACACTGGCGGTTTTGGCTGCCTACACGCATGTTCTAGAAAAAAATGGTGTTGCTGATTTTAGTTATCTAATCCAGTTGGCACACACGGGCTCTACTCGATTTGCTCCCTCTTATCAGCACGTGTTGATCGATGAGGTGCAAGACGCGGCAGCAACGGAGTTAGCACTTATTAAACGCTTTTGCGCAAAGGCCCAGACACAGACCTGGGTTGGTGATCCTAATCAGTCGCTGTACGGCTGGCGTGGGTCGGCCGGAGTCATCCCAAATGCCGAGCGGCGCTTGTCACTCTCTTTTAATTATCGGTCGGATGCGCGTGTGATCGCATTGGTCAACACGTTTTTATCAAAAAAAGTATCCGGTAGCACAGCCCCCGGAGCTCCTGTCCGTTTGATAAAGGCTGCACGGGCGGCTAACTATACTCCCCGGTTGATTTTGTACCCGCGCTACGAGGAGGACCGACTATGTGTAAGGTTGATTCGGGAGCTGCTTGCACTGGGATACCAACAACGCGACATAACGATACTGGCGCGTGCCCATCAGCCGCTCGATCAACTAAAGCGTGTGCGCTCGGAGTACAAAAAAGTCCGCCGCACAACGGTCCACGCCTTTAAAGGGCTTGAGTCTCCGGTAGTGATCGTGATAAACGTGGCCCAAAACCGGTTTGGATTTCCGATCCAAGCCGCAGGTGATATGCTCCCGCTCCAAGAGCTCGCCAGCTATGATCGCGCGCAAGAGGAGCAAAATATTTTTTATGTGGCGGTGACTCGCGCGCGTGATCGTCTGATCCTGTGTGCTCCCAAGGGAGATTATTCTCCCTTTACCGAACAGCTACCGAGTCGGGTGATACAACGTGGTATACTACAAGCGAATAAACCGTAATCATACAAAAAATGTCACTATTTTATCGAGTTGCACTTATGCTGGTATTGTCCGTTGTGCTGGTAGGATGCACTTCCACAAAGACGACAACCTCTAACATAGCCGAATCTCAAGAACTGCCGACTGACTTGGGCCTGACATCGGACGCAACGACCTCTGTTGTGCTCAGCGAGTATTCTTTTGGGCCAAGCGAGATTGTTTTACAAGCAGGAGTATCAAACTCCATTGAGTTATCCAACCAAGGGAGCATACCCCACACTTTTGTCGTCACAGATCTTGGCATTGACGTGTCGCTTGGCGTCGGCGAGTCGCAAACGATCACCGTTGATAATCCCGCCCCGGGTAGTTACGAGGTGCTCTGTACCGTAGCGGGACACTCCGAGCTGGGGATGCACGGCCAAGTTACGGTCCGTTAACTAAGCAACCCCAAAAAGTACTCTAATTAGTATTTGCTTTGGTGGGCGCGAGAGGACTTGAACCTCCACGACCTTGCGGTCACTGACACCTGAAGCCAGCGCGTCTGCCATTCCGCCACGCGCCCCGAGCATTGACAAGCTACATCAAACCTGGCGTGGCTGTCCACTTTTCCCGTGCCAATTAAACCGCACAATGATAAGATCCTTACAAAAGCACTGTAATCGATCCTCGCACACCCCCCTTATGGCAGACCAACCAAAACGTGTTCTCATTGTAGAAGATGAGAGACCAATCGCAAAAGCCCTGGAACTTAAGCTGAACCATAGCGGTTTTGAAGCCAAGGCCGTCTTTGATGGCGAGCAGGCATTACAGATGCTTGAGAGCGAGACGTTTGACGTGGTTCTGCTTGATCTGATGATGCCAAAAACTGACGGGTTTGCAGTTTTGGAAGAACTCAAAAAAAGGGGCATCTCCGTCCCGGTGGTTGTGGTCTCAAACCTCAACCAGCCCGAGGATATAGAAAAGGCTAAGACTCTTGGCGCGGCCGACTTTTTTATTAAGTCGGATACACCTTTGAGTGGGGTGGTCGAGCACGTCAAGCGTGTAGTAGGCCTATGAAGCTTGAGGACTCACAACTAAAGGAGCTCCTCTTAAACCAAAACTATGTCACTAAGGAGGACATCGAGTTAGCCGAAAGCTACGCCAAAGAGCATCGTACCTCGCTGATAGATTATTTGACCGGTCAGGGTCTAATAACCAAGGATTTACTGGGACAGGCAATCGCCGAGGCGTTTAATGTCCCTTATGCGGATCTCAACTCCAACGCGGCCAACCGAGAGCAGGTCATGCGTATCCCTGAGGAGATTGCAACAAAATATCGGTTGGTCCTTTTTGAAGAAAAGGAGGGACAGGTCACGGTAACAACTGACAATCCGCAGCAGCCGGAGTTGACCGAGGTCTTTCCGCAACTGTTCCCGAATGTGCAGGTCATCTTGGCCTACTCGGTCAGCGAGGATATCGACGCCGCATTTATTTTTTACCGCAAAGCGCTCGAGACTCGCTTTGCTCAAATCGTTGCTGAGAGTAAGCGGGTGGCGCCGGAGCTTATTTTTGAGATTATCGAAGACGCGATTGCCTATCGAGCCTCGGACGTGCACTTTGAGCCTCAAGACAAAGATTTGGTTATTAGGTTTAGGATTGACGGGGTTTTGCATGAGGCCGGTAGGTTCCCAAAAAAGTTTTATGAGAACATCCTTAACCGTATTAAAGTGCAAGCGCATTTACGCATTGACGAGCATTTTTCTGCGCAGGACGGCTCGATGCGCTTTGAGGGCCGCACCAAGACCGTCGATCTGCGTATTTCCATAGTGCCAACCTTGGGCGGAGAAAAAATTGCAATCCGTATCCTGGCGCATTATGTCCGGGGGTTCAGCCTGGCGGATATTGGTCTTTCTGGAGATGATCAAAGCCAGATCGAGGAGAACGCCAAAAAACCATTTGGCATGATTCTTGTGACCGGCCCGACCGGCTCCGGAAAAACGACGACGCTGTACGCGCTATTGCGATTGCTTAATCGTCCGGAGATAAACATAACGACAATCGAGGATCCCGTTGAGTATCGGGTGGGGGGTGTCAATCAAATCCAGGTCAACCTGCAGACTAACTTAACGTTTGCCAAAGGCTTACGTTCTATTGTTCGCCAGGATCCCGATATTATTTTGGTTGGTGAGATTAGAGATGAGGAGACCGCCGAGATCGCCGTCAATGCGGCATTGACGGGGCATCTGCTGCTCTCAACTTTTCATGCAAATGATGCCGCCTCGGCGATTCCGCGCCTATTGGACATGCGGGCAGAACCTTTTTTGCTGGCCTCCACCTTGAACGTGATCATAGCACAGCGGCTCGTCAGAAAAATTTGTGAACAGTGCAAATACAGTGTGTCCATCTCACCGACCGAGATTGCGGCGTACGGTCCGATAGTCAGCTCATTTTTTTCTGGTAAAAACGTGACACTCTATAAAAGCAAAGGCTGCGATGCTTGCAATGGAACGGGATTCTCAGGCAGAACCGGCGTTTTTGAAATTATTGTTGTGAGTCCTGAGATGCAAAACCTCGTCCTTAAGGGACCCTCGGCCCAGCAAGTTTGGCAATTGGCACAGAGTCAGGGCGCGCAATCGCTGTTTGAGAATGGTGTCGACAAAGTAAAGCGGGGGGTCACGACACTCGAGGAGTTATTACGAGTTGTTGCTCCACCTAGCCTAGTCTCATAACCATGGCCCAAGCCTTTGCCATTCCGGACGGTCAAGCGCCCAACCCGATCCCTCAACGAGACCCGCGCAACAAAATGACTGCCGGAAAATCCGCAGAGCCGACTAAATTGGTGCGCACCGCACTATTTATCAGTCGCAAAGAAAAAGAGTACCTGGTCGAGAACCTTAGTGTCCTGATCGGCTCCGGGCTAAACATTGTCGAGGTTTTGGATGCCGTCGAGGGAGAGCTCAAAACGCGCGCAATGCGAAAAATTGTCAGGTCAATGCGCGAGGCCGTCGATGCCGGCGCGCCTCTTTGGCGTACCATCCAAGAGTCGGGGCTTTTTCCGCAACATGTTGTGCAGTTGATTCGTGTTGGAGAAGAGTCGGGGCGACTCTCCCAAAACCTAAAAATTATTGCTGAACAAGAGGACAAGGATCGCAAGTTTAGAGCAAAAGTACGCTCGGCACTCTTGTATCCCACCTTTGTTTTGTCGCTGACCGTTGTAATCGGTGTCGGGATTGCTTGGTTTGTTCTACCTCGTTTGTCCTCGGTGTTTGATGCGCTGGATCTTACTTTGCCGGTAGTAACTCGGGTAATGGTTGCACTGGGGGACTTTTTGGGGGCCTATGGAGTTTATGTGATGCCGGCCATAATCATTGCTTTGATCCTGACTTTTTATTTTGTGTTCTTTAATAAAAAAACGCGATCATTTGGGCAAGAGTTGTTGTTTAAGCTGCCGGGCATTAAGCGCTTGATCCTTGAGGTTGAGATCGGGCGTTTTGGATTTTTGCTGGGGACGCTCTTGCGCGCCGGTTTGCCGATCAGCGATGCGCTTGACTCGGTACAGCGGGCAACGGTTGCGCGCAGCTATAAAAGACTCTACCAACATCTGCAAGAGGATATCTCAAACGGGAGCACGTTCAAGGACAGTTTTGCCGGGTTTGGCGGCATCAAAAAACTGATCCCTCGGCCGATCCAACAGATTATTATAGCCGGAGAGCGATCGGCAAACCTTCCGGATACGCTGCTCAAGATTGGCGAGATTTATGAATCAAAAACAGAAATAACAACCAAAAATCTCGCGATTATTCTTGAGCCGATACTTTTGGTAGTGGTCTGGTTGGCGGTACTGGTTGTTGCCTTGGCTGTTATAATCCCACTCTACAGTTTGCTGGGTGGGCTCAACAATTAATATGGAGCTTGCTCTCGGTGTTTTGCTGGGCTTGCTCGGGCTGGCACTCGGTAGTTTTTTGCTGACGGTTGTGGATCGACACCACGCGGGCCGGTCCTGGGTCAAGGGTCGCTCGCAGTGTGAGCATTGCAAACGCCAACTTACCTGGTGGGAGCTCGTCCCTTTAATGGGCTTTATTATTTTGAGGGGGCGTTGTCAATCCTGTAATAAGCGTATTGCCGGTTGGCATCTCGTGGCGGAGCTGCTCCTGGCAGGGTTCTTTATCGCGGTGTATCTAGCACCCTTTGCCTTAGGTCAAACTGCACTGGTGGCGCATCTGATAATCGTGAGCGCGCTGTTTGTACTGTTTTTATATGATGTCAAATATGGAGAACTGCCTGACCAGTTAACCGTGCCGATGCTGGTGCTTGCGCTGGGCTGGGTGGTTTTTTCGGGAGGGGATTGGGTGCCAGCTCTGGCGGCCGCCGCTCTTGGTGGAGGATTTTTTTTGGTGCAGTGGCTCATATCGGGTGGTACCTGGGTTGGCAGTGGTGATAGCAGGCTCGGCGCGCTCATCGGGCTCCTGGTGGGTTGGCCGTATATCATAGCGGTGCTTTTTATCGCCTATGTTGGTGGATCGCTGATCGCCTTAGTGCTGCTGGCGCTCAAAATAAAGTCGGTCAAAGATCGTCTGCCCATGGGCGCATTTTTAGTACCGGCAACGCTGTTAGTTTTATGGCTGGGCCCCTGGATCGTCGCGCGAGCATTGCCCTAGTGCGACCCGGGCGGTATCGTTAGTCTAAAGAGGATGAACATCAAACGCGCCCGGGGCTTTACGCTCCTAGAACTGCTCTTGTCGATAGCCATTATCTCTTCTCTGGCAGGGCTGTCGTTACCGGTGTATCGGCAGTTCCAGATCAAAAACGACGTTGAGGTTGCCGCAACGACAACCGCTCAAACATTGCGACGTGCGCAAACTCTGTCGCAATCGGTGCAACTCGATGATACCTGGGGTGTCTATGTTCAATCGGGTAGTATTACGCTTTTTGTCGGGCCGTCCTATGCCGGGCGTGACACCTCATATGATGAGCTCTTTGACGTCCCCACGACGATATCGCGCTCGGGGTTGCAGGAGATCGTCTTTGACCGATTGACGGGCGAGCCGCAGGTGACCGGTTCGATTACCTTTACATCCGTCCTGGGCGATACGCAGACGGTTATCCTGAATGACAAGGGCACGGTCTCATATTGAACTACCTAGCATACCCGTTTTTCTTTTCCACAGTGCTCTTAACAAACGCATAGATTGCCGCTACTATGTGCGCATGAACTCCCTGCGAACACACTCCCACCTCAAAAAGCAGCCCGGCTTCACATTGCTCGAGGTTTTGTTGGTTATTGCAATCATAGCCATTCTTGCGGCAATCGTGATCGTAGCGATCAACCCAAGCAAACAGCTCTCGGACTCGCGCGACGCAGGGCGCCGCGCTGACGTGAACACGATCATTAATGCGGTTTACCAGTACTCAATCGATAACGACGGAGACATTCCATCCGGGATAACAGGTACACTAACGGAGATTTGCACGACCACGGGTGCCGCTTGTGTAACCGCCGGTGCGGTTGACTTAGGAGTGTTGTTTGCATCAGAAACATATCTTGTGGCCATACCGGAGGATCCGCAGTGTACAACAGCCGACTCCTCTTGCTACGAGATCTCTCAGTCGGTTAACGGCCGCATTACCGTATCAGCACCGGACGCAGAAAACTCTACTATCAGTGTAATTCGCTAGCAGAACAGCCATGAGCTGTTGCTGCTAAGGAGGTACTCGTGCCAGAACCGGGCAAGTCACACAGCCAACTAAGGCCACGTGTTATTGCTGAGATAGTCTTTATTTTGCTTGGCGCGGTTACTATTGTCGCGATGATATATTTATCTCGCACTGCGGGGGAGAGTAAACGGATAACTTTTGATAGGAGGCTTATATCGATCCAGCGGTCTTTTGAAAGTTCGTCCGTAAACTTAAACGGAATTCTATCGGCTTACGATGTACTCTATAAGAGTAGCGAGATCGTAACCGAGGCAGAGTTTGTTAGTGCCAGTGAGATCCTGGATACGGCCGGGTCTGTGCCCGGCTTTGTTTTGGTTGGCAATGCCCTGGCTGTTGATGACGATACAACGCTGCCCCTCTCCACGTTAGTTGCTGATGATCAAACCACAAAAAAGGCGGCAGGGCTCGATCTATACTCGATCTCCGGGTACCGAGAGAATATTAACAAAGCCAGGGATACTGGTTTAGTCGCAACGTCTTCTATAGAAAATAATCAAAGTATCGGGAGCGATATGTTCTCGATGTTTGTGCCGATCTACTCGAGTGGTGCTTCTCTTTCAACCGTATCTGAGCGACAGGATAATTTTGCCGGCGTTGTTGTGCTGGCTATTGATCCCATAGTATATCTCTCCTCAATATTTGATACATCATCGTGGCCGAACGATCTCGCTATAAAAATATATGATGGAGAGGAGAGCGCATCCTCTCTTATCTTTGAATACGGCCCCGTTGAATTGGTTGAGGATTTTGATAGCAAATTAGCCACAGAGATCGTAGTGGGACTGGGCGATCGGCCATGGCGCGCTCAGGTGCATGGCAGTCAATACATTGCCGGGTTTTTTGTGCGCTGGGTGCCGATCTTAGTACCATTTATCGGTCTGTTGATAAGCACATCTATAGCGCTATTGATCTATTACCTCGCCAAGGCTCGATCTAAAGCATACGCACGCGTTAAAGAGACGGTAGAAGATCTAGAAACCAGCGAACAAAAATACTCCGATGTATTTGAGGGACTGCCGGACCCGATCGTCTCTCTTAATAGACTTGGTCATATCATACGGGTCAACCAGGCAGCGCTAGACGCTTCCGGATTGAGCAGACCCGAGCTGATTGGAAAACTCTTTACAAAGATAGGGGTCATAAGCCCAATGTCGATACCACTCACCCTCAAAAACTTTTCTGTGAGCCTGCGGGGCAAGATGCATAAACCCTATGAGGTAGAGGTCAAACATAAAAATGGCACCAAGCGTATATATGAAGTCAATGCACGGCCTATCAAAAAAAATGACCGCGTACAGTCTGTCCAAGTCGTATTTAGAGATACCACCGAGAAGAGCCAACTCCTGAAGGAGTTGCAAAAACAAAAAGATGAGTTAGAGCGTGTCAACAAGTTTATGGTTGGCCGTGAGATAAAAATGTCGGAGCTTAAGCAGACCATTGATAAGCTGCGACAGGGCGGAGCAGCGGATAATGGATAGACAACCGGTAAAACAAAAACGAGTTCTCGTGCGATCAGTAAGTAGTCTGGCAACATTCTGTGTTGTGGCGCTGCTGTATCTTGTTGTCGCGCGAGGCGATTTGGTTCATCCTTTTCAAGTCGCCGCAATTCTCGTTTGGCTCACGACTTTGTACGCCGTGCTCGTAAGTGTAATGGCACTGATCAGATATTATTCCAGGCAGGAGCTACTCTTTCTATTTGTCGGAGTGGCCTTTTTTGGAGCAGCGCTGTTCAATGGCTACGAGGCAACCATCCTCAGCGACATATTTTTGTATCGTATCCCGATCCCGCTTGCCACGGTCTCCTTGTCGGTCTGGTTCGTCAATGGTCTTTATCTGGTAGCGGTGATGCTATTCAGTTTGTTTTTGGGCATACAGGGCCAAATCCTAAAAAACCGGGTTGTTGCTATCAAACCCTGGCTTATTTACCTTAGCGCCGGAGTGACCGTGGTTGCGATTGCTGTGGCGATGTATGTTATTCCATTGCCGCAACCATATGTTGAGTTTGGTGTTTTTTCTCGGCCGATCGAGATTATCCCTTCAATTTTACTGGGGATTGTGATTATCGGTTATCTCTACAGGGGGCGTTGGCGGTTCAACGCCTTTGAGCACTGGTTGATAATTTCGTTCATCCTTTTGTTTTTGGCTCATGCCGTTTATATGCCGTTTTCTGAACAACTTAACGACAGCGAGTATGTTGCGGCACTTACGGTGCGTATGTTCGCCTATGCCAGTATGTTTGTCGGCCTCGCTATCTCGTCTTATAAATTATTTAAGAGCGGCCAAAAAAAACAAAAACTCTATCAAGCCATTAATGTCGACCTAGAGCGCGAGAGGTCGCGCGCCCAACATTCACTGGAAATTCTCCAAACTAAAGATTGGGAGCTGGGTAAAAACGTTGAAGAACTCAAGGTTACCAAACAAGCCATGCTCAATGTCTTGGAGGACTTTGATATTGCAAAAAAACGCATAGAAGTGGAGAAAGCCAAAGACGAGGCGATTATTTACAGCGTTGGAGAGGGCCTTGTGTTGACCGATCACCAAGCACGTATTACCTATCTCAACAGGGCGGCAGAACAAATGCTTGGTGCAACCACAAAAGATATGGTCGGCAAGGTCTGGCCAACGGATGTCGGGGTGCTTGACGACCAAGGCGCACCTCTTAAGTTTGAGGATAGCGCGGTAAACCAGGCACTTACAACAAATACTCCCGCTATAGGCAAAAAAGGCTGGCTGCTCGCTAGCGCCCGCGGACATAGTTTTAGCATAGCGCTAACCGCGGCCCCAATTTTGGTCGATAAAAAAACAATTGGCGCGGTTGTGGTTTTTAGAGATACGACTATCGAGTCTGAGGTTGATAAGGCTAAGACCGAGTTCGTTTCGCTGGCGTCGCACCAGCTCCGGACCCCGCTCTCGACGGTCAGTTGGTATGCAGAGATGTTGCTGGGAGGAGACGCAGGCAAGCTCAGCAAGGAGCAGTCTGACTATATTAAAGAGGTCTATCGGGCCAACCGTCGCATGGTCGAACTCGTTAATGCGCTGCTTAATGTCTCACGTCTCGAGATGGGTACATTTGCGATTGAACCCCAAACGGTCAGCCTGATAAATATCAGTGAGGCTGTCATCAAGGAGTTAGAGCCCATGATTAATCAAAAAAAATTATCCCTGACAGTCGACTCAGAGCGTGCTCCGCTTACGATCGAAGCGGACCGCAACCTTACTTTAATAATTTTTCAGAACCTGCTATCAAATGCGGTTAAATATACTCCGCCGGGTGGGAGTGTAAAACTTGTGATTGCGCAGTCGCAAGCTCGGGAGTACTTTGGCGGTCGTAAAATAATGAGCAATAGCGTGACGATAGCGGTAACCGATTCGGGCTACGGGATCCCCGAGGCGCAGCAACACCAGATCTTTTCAAAACTGTTTAGAGCTGATAATGTAAAAATGAAGGACACCACCGGTACGGGACTCGGATTGTACATTAGTAAGTCTATTTTAGAGAGCCTGGGTGGCGCCATCTGGTTTACCTCCAAGGAGAACAAAGGTTCGTCCTTTTATGCCACCATCCCACTCTCCGGTATGAGGGCACGCACAGGGTCTAAGCGTCTATCAACGGGCCCAACAAAATAACTACAATGAAGACAATCTTAATTATCGAGGACGAATCCTCACTTCAAAAGATCTTGGGTGAGCAACTTAGTAAACGGGGCTACCGTGTGCTGGCTGCCGGTGATGGTAAGGAGG